>JAUYSA010000233.1 GCA_030696545.1 Hyphomonadaceae bacterium | reverse complement strand
GGCTTGCGGTTGTGATAGTGGATCTGCAGACCAAAGGCGCGCGCCCGGCGCGCGACGGCCGTACCGATACGGCCCATGCCGATAATGCCCAGCCGCTTGCCATAGATCCTGCGGCCCAGCATCCAGGTTGGCGACCAGCCGGTGAACTGGCCCGATTGCATCGCATTGACGCCGTCCACGATCCTGCGCGGCGCGGCAAGGATAAGCGCCATCGTCATGTCGGCGGTGTCTTCGGTCAGCACGCCCGGCGTATTCGTCACCGTGATGCCGCGCGACACGCACGACTGGACGTCGATATTGTCCACGCCGACCCCGAACTGCGCGATCAGCCTCAGCCGCTCGCCTGCCCGCGCCAGGACCCGCCCATCAATCTTGTCGGTCAATGTCGGCACCAGCACGTCGCAGCGCGCGGCGGCGTCGCACAGCTGCTCGATCGTCATCGGCTGGTCGGTGGTGTTCAGCTCGACGTCAAACAGTTCGCTCATGCGTGTTTCGACCGGCTCTGGCAGCCGGCGTGTCACGATGACCTTCACCTTCGGACGGGACGTAGGCATGCCTCGGGACGTTCCTCTTGTTCTTGGCGCGCGGGCTGCCCCGTCTCACCTTTCAGGCGGTGTAGCAAGACGAACACGCCGGGCCAACCGGCTCTGATTGTCAGCTACACGATACTCATACGGCAAACGCGGGATTCATCCTGTTTTGGCTCGGTTGGTTAAGCGCGCTTTCACCACCCCGTGCTTTGGTCAGCCTACCGCCCTTCCACACACCTCTCCATCATGGGGAAACACCGCGCCGTGAGCGAAAAACGCATTCGACTCATCATTTTTCTCGCCTTTGCGCAGATTTTCGGCGCCGCGGCGGCGTACGGTCAGAGCCAGCTCACGCCGGGCAGCTTCAAGGCCTATGCGCCTGAAGCCATTGAGCCCCGGATGAGCGATTTCTCCGGCAAGCCTGTGCCCCGCTATGCCAGCCTGCGGCATGACACGGTCAACGGCCGCGCAGGGCCAAGCCTGGATTATCCCATACGCTGGACCTATCAGCGCGCCGGCCTGCCCGTGGTTGTCGTGCGCGAAAGCCAGGACTGGCGCAAAATTCGCGATCCGATGGGCGACGAGGTTTGGGTCAACAAATCCCAGCTTGCAGCAGAACGCACCGCTATAACGACTGATGCAGGATCCATCTTCCGGGACGACAATCCGCGTTCGGCCCACATTGCTCGCTTCGAGGCCGGCGCCGTGGTTTCCCTTGCGGATTGCGCCGGCAGCTGGTGCCGGGTGGATGCTGAGGGACGTGAAGGCTGGATTCGCAGGGCACAACTCTGGGGCGCTGACCCGCTGACCGCGCCTCCCGGAAATCACTAGGGTTTTGCTGCAGCAGCGTTCCGTTCAGCGCGCTTGAGCCCCCTATCCCCCCGTGTTAACCGGCCTCTCCTTCCGGAGCGGCTCATGACGCAATCCACCTCGCCCCACGCTTTTCACACGCCGCAGGCGTCCTACAGCTATGAGGACCTGCTGAAGAGCGGCCGTGGCGAGCTTTTCGGGCCTGGCAACGCCCAGCTCCCAAGCCCGCCCATGCTGATGCTGGACCGGATCCAAGAAATCACGCTCGACGGCGGCGCAGCAAAACGCGGCCATATCGTTGCGGAACTCGATATCAACCCCGATCTCTGGTTCTTCAAATGCCACTTCCCGGGGGATCCCGTGATGCCTGGCTGCCTCGGACTTGACGCAATGTGGCAGCTGGTCGGCTTCTGGCTCGGCTGGTCCGGCTCTCCCGGAAAAGGTCGCGCGCTTGGCGTCGGAGAGTGCAAATTCACCGGGCAGGTTACGCCGGACAAGAAACTGGTCAGGTACGAGATCGACATTCGCCGCGCGATTCGCTCCCATCTGACGATGGGCATTGCTGACGGGACTGTGTTTCTGGATGGCGAAAAGATTTACCAGGCCAAGGACATGAAAGTTGGCTTGATCGCGACTGCCGCGTAAAAAAAGGTTCTGGGTACGCCGCCCGAAGCGGCGTCACGAGGTTCATCAGGGAGCTGCACGCCATGGCCGCCAACGGCCCAGATCTTCGCCGGGTAGTCGTCACGGGCATGGGCATCGTGTCCTCGATCGGCGACACGATTCGCGAAGTCAGCGACAGTCTCAAGCAGGGCAAGTCGGGCATCAGCTTCATTCAGGACTACGCCGACAAGGGCTTCAAGTCCCAGATCGCCGGCAAGCCTAACGCCATGCCGGAAGACCATGTCGACAAGCGCGCAATGCGCTTCATGGGCGATGGCGCCGGCTGGTGCCATATGTCGATGACGCAGGCGATCGCTGACGCTGGCCTCGACGAGAGCATCATCTCGAACCCGCGCACGGGCCTCATCGTGGGCACCGGCGGTCCCTCGACGCGCGCCATCGTGGCCGCAGCTGACTCCACCCGTGAAAAAGGCTCACCCCGCCGCATCGGGCCGTTCGCGGTGCCGAAAGCCATGTCCTCGACCGCATCGGCGACGCTCTCCACACTCTTCAAGATTCTCGGCGTGAACTATTCGATCTCATCCGCCTGCACGACGTCGCTGCATTGCGTTGGCGCTGCAACTGAACAGATCCAGTGGGGTAAGCAGGACGTGATGTTCGCCGGCGGCGGCGAAGAACTCGACTGGACGCTCTCCGCCCTCTTCGATGGCCTCGGCGCGATGTCGTCGAAGTACAATTCAGAGCCACACCGCGCCTCGCGCGCGTATGATGCCGATCGCGATGGCTTCGTGATCGCAGGCGGCGCCGGAATGCTCGTGCTGGAAGAGTACGAGCACGCCAAGCGCCGTGGCGCGACCATCTATGGCGAAATCGCCGGCTATGGCGCGACCTCGGATGGCTTCGACATGGTCGCCCCGTCAGGCGAAGGCGCTGTTCGCGCCATGCGCCTCGCGATGAGCCAGGCGGGCCGCGCGCCCGACTATCTGAACCCGCACGCGACCTCCACGCCGGTTGGCGACATGAAGGAGCTTGAAGCCGTTCGTGAAGTCTTCGGACAGGCCGCCGCCGATCAGCCGATGATCTCGGCCACCAAGTCGATGACCGGCCACTCGCTAGGCGGCGCCGGCGTGCAGGAGCTGATCTATTCGCTGATCATGATGAAAGAGAAATTCGTCGCTCCCTCCATCAACATCGACAAGCTCGACCCGCTTGCCTACGGCGTCAACATCATCCGCGAGGCGCGCGAAGCCGTCATCAAGATGGTGATGTCGAACTCGTTCGGCTTCGGCGGAACGAACGGCTCCGTGATGGTCGCGAAGATCTAGGCGAAAGCGATTCGTCGTCAGAAATCCGGCAGCGCGACGCGCTTGAGATCGCGGTGGATCTGCGACCGCGCGCGTATGGCTGTGGCATAGCTCACGCCGCCGTAGATAAATACGACGCCTAGCCCGACTGAGAAAAGTATGGCGGGCGACTGTCCGGCCTCGATGCGCGCCAGGTCATAGATCACCGAGACAGCCCAAATCGCGCCAACAACCGCAATCAGAAGCGGCACGATAACGAGCCCGCGCCGGTCCATTTCGACAATCCAGTCCACGCCAGCGAGAAAAGGGCGCAAAAACGCGCTTCGCCGCGCACGCGCACGCACCATCAGCCGCATGATCTGGCGGTCGCTGGGCGAGATGCGCAGGGCCTCAAGCGCAAGCTCGTAGGCGTCCAGCGGCCTCTTCAAGGCCAGTTCGCATTCGCCGAGAATGCGAAAGACTTCACTCTGATTGGGGTCAAGCGCCAGGGCGCGCTGGGCAAGCGCGGCGGCGGACGCATAATTCCATTCGCTCAACCGCAACCGCGCAAGATTGATCAGGTCGAACACATCATCGCCAACCATTTCCTCGGCTTCATCAAACAGATAGCGCGCGCCGATATTGTCCTTCTGTCCGGCGCGAGCGATGGCGAGGCGGAACAGCGCGCCGCTGTCATGCGGATCATCCGCCGTCAGAGTTTCGGCAACGCTCTCGGCTTCCTTGTACTGCCTATTTGCCAGCAATGCTCCCGTCAGTATGTGACGAACCATTTCGTCATCGGGATCGATGCCTGCTGCTTCGCGCGCGAGCTTCAGCGCTATCTTGTCCTCGTCTCGGCTGAGATTGCAGTGCGCCATAAGCGCAAGCGCCCGCGCATCGTTGGGATTCTCCGACAGCATCGCGCGAAGTCGGCTTTCCGCCCCGCCGAGATTGCCGGCCCGGATCAGGGCCAGGGCGGCGCTTTCACTGGCGGCGCGCTCGAACGCGTCCATGCCCGCCGCCTATTTCGAATGCTTGTCGAGGAAGGCGGTTACATCGTCATAGAGTCCGCCTTCATTGGAGTATTTCGCGTAGTTGCGCGCCTGCGAGAGCCATTCCAGCGTTGTCGGCTTGCGCGAGCGCGCTGCCTCGCTGAGGTGCTTCTGCTTGATCGGCGCGATTTCGCCCGTGTCGAGGCTTTCCTCGATGGCGAAGTCGCATGCCTCTTCGATCAGGCCTACAAGATCGGCGCCCGAAAAGCCTGAGGTCGCCTGCGCGATCGGCTCGAGGTTCACCGTTTCCTGCGGACGATCCTTCATCGCCATGCCGAGAATGGCGAGGCGCGCATCCTTGTCTGGCGGCGGAATGAAGATGACGCGATCAAAACGTCCCGGCCGGCGGAAGGCGGTGTCGATCGCCCACGGAACGTTCGTCGCCGCCAGGACAAGAATTCCTTCATTGCTGGCGTTCACGCCATCCATCTCGTTCAGGAATATCGATACGAGGCTCGCGCCATGATCCGCATGGCCAAAGCGGCGGCGCGCCGCCAAAGCTTCGATCTCGTCGAAGAAGAGCACGGCTGGCTTTGAGCTGCGCGCATTCTCAAACACATTCGCAAGACGTTTCTCGGACTGGCCGATGTACATGTCGAGCACTTCGGCGATCTCGATCGAGATGAAGCTGGCGCCGACCTCGCCCGCCGTCGCTCGCGCGATCATGGTCTTGCCGCAACCGGGAGGACCGTAAAGCAGAACACCGCCGCCGGCCTTGCGCTTGAACTTCGAAAACAGGGACGGGTTACGAAAAGGCTGAATGATCTTGCGCGAGATATCTTTCTTCACTTCGTCGAGGCCACCAACATCCGCGAACGTTTTCGCATCACGCCCCGTACGATTGACGGGCGCATCGCCATCTGACTCCGGCGCCGAGCGGCCGCCGCGCAGATTGACGACATTGCTTGCGGTCGTCGCCTGCTTCGGCGCGAGCGCGGCGTCCAGTTCTTCGTCGCGCAATTCAGGATTCGCAATCACGCCTGTACGATAGGCTTGCGCCGCTTCGCCCGCACGCCCGGCCGCAAGCAGGATGCGCGCACGCATGACGCACAATCCCGGATCGTCACCAACGGCCCAGCGGACAGCGGCCGATACCTCGCCTTGCTCGCCCAGGAACTCCGCCGCCATGATCCGTGCATCAATATCGTATTGTGCGGGCTCAACACCGGAGAGCCAGCGAGTGGCCTCTTCCGGCTCAACGGCTTCCTTCGACGCGCGGATCACGGCGCGCAGCAGCCCGCTTTTGCCGGGAGACAAGCTGGCAGCTTCAATCAAATCGCCGAGTTCGCTCAACGTCCCACCCTTTTATCAGCTGGGCTGATCTTAAGGCCCGGCAACGCCGGGGCAATGCTTGACTGCCCCGGCGCACGCCCCTACCCCGCCAACAGGAAGATACCGGAGCTTTCCCATGGCCGATTGGACCTTTCCCGCAGGCGATCTGATGAAGGGCAAGCGCGGGCTCATCATGGGCGTCGCGAATGACAAGTCCATTGCCTGGGGCATCGCCCAGCAACTGGCCGCCCAAGGGGCCGACATTGCCTTCACCTATCAGGGTGAAGCACTGGAACGGCGAGTGCGCCCGCTGATCGAGTCGATCGGCATGAACACGATGATCTCGGCCGACGTCACCAACGACGCCGAGATGGATTCAGCCTTCGCCCAGCTCAAGGCCAAGTACGGCACGATCGACTTCCTCGTGCATGCCATCGCCTTCGCCGGAAAGGACGAACTGCAGGGTTCCTTCGTCGCCAACACAACCCGCGAAGGCTTCCGCCGCGCGATGGATATTTCGGTATTCTCGTTCGTCGATTCCGCGCGCCGCGCCTCGGAGATCATGAACCCCGGCGGCTCGATCGTCTCGATGACCTATCTGGGGGCGGAACGTGTTGTCCCTTCCTACAACGTGATGGGCGTCGCCAAGGCTGGCCTTGAAGCCGCGACCCGCTATGCGGCGCGCGATCTCGGCGTCAAAGGAATTCGTGTTAACGCAATCTCTGCAGGTCCGATGCGTACGCTCGCCATGGCGGGCATCAAGGGCGGCAAGACGCTTATGAGCACCGGCCGCGACTGGTCGCTGCTTAAGGAAGATACCTCTATGGAAGGCGTTGCAGGCTGCGCGCTTTACCTGCTGTCTCCGCTCGGCCGCTCGATCACAGGCGAGATCGTGCATGTGGACGCGGGCTTCCACATTGTCGGCGTTCCCGACCTTCAGGACGGCGGCAACGGTCCGACAGGCGCCTGAGACGTTAGTGGGTGTCAGCGATGTCGTAGGACGCCAGCGTTCCCTGCTGGGCCGTCGTCATTGCCTGGTTGGCGGCCTTCATTACCCAGCCATCTGGCGAAGTAAGCAATTGCATGGCTCCAAAGGCCAGACCGCAAAGTCCGGCGGCGCCGATCAGCACGACGCAAATCCCGCGCAGATTGTCGCCGACTTGTAGCGTTGGCGCGGCATCGGAGCCGACGTCATGAACTGAATTCTGCGAGCCCATCTCAATCTCCTCACCTCCGGACCGCGCCTATGCGCTTTATCCGGCCACGCGACGTGGGCGATTGCTCGCCGCATGCCGCAACTCGCGGGCTTATGCGCGCCCGCACAGGGAGGATGCTCGATGGGGAGGGGCCGTTTTGGCGTTTACGCCTTCAGGCTCTGGAATGTAACCTAAGTCACGGCTTCGCGAGCGGCAACACCCGATCTGCGCTTCAGGAGGGAGACTGCGCAGTTTCCGGAACTGCTGGTGCGGGTCCGCTCGACGCGGCCGTTGGGGCAACATCCTCAACTGCGCGATTGCCTGGTGTCACCGGCTCGGCCTGCAGGCTCAACATCACGGCGTAGGCAGCAACGATCAGAACGATGCTAACGACCAAAACCCAGATCATGCCCTTTACGTTCTGTCCCTGACGCGCGCTCTGCACCGAAATGTTCTTGGTCGCAGGCTGATCAGGGTCCGTTTTGTCGAATCCAACTCGCGCCATCTGAATTCCTCCTGGTCGCAACGTGCAGGCGTGTTGGAATGGAACACGTTGTTCCGCAGACGGTTCCCCACGGCAACCTGATGCAGATCAGTTCTGAGGAACTACGCCGAGCTTTTGCAGTTGCGTCCATACCGGCGCGACCAGCCGGTCAATCGAGTCTGCATCGGGCGGCGCATCGAGATTGGGTGACGCAGCCTCGCATGACACCACGACATCGCAAATGTGCCGGGCAGGGTCGATGAAGCGCGCCTGAGCGGCGCGGACAAAACGCAGGTATTGCTGGATCACGCTTTCCGCGCTTCTGCCCCGTTCTGCCTCGTCACGCCGTATGCGCCGGATCAGACGAAGATCGGCAGGCGCATCTACAAAAACTGTCAGATCAAAAAGGCTGGCGAGCGAGGGATCCGAAAGCACGTGGATACCTTCGATTATAACCACTGGCCGGGCTTCGACATGCTTGGTCACACCCGCCTGCCGGTCGTGCCGGGCGAACTCATAAACCGGCTGCTCGATGCTTTCGCCGCGCTTCAGCGCTTCGATATCACGCCGCAGGTTCGCCATGTCCTTGTTGGCGGGATCATCGAAATTGAAGGTTCGCTCAAGCTCGGCATGGGGCATTGCCCGCGCTGCCGGTCCGTAGTGATCGCGCCCGAAATAGTAATTGTCTTCAGTCACCAGCTGGCATTTGTCGGCGCCAAGCCGCGCATAAAGCGCTCGCGCCAGCGTCGTTTTTCCCGACCCCGAGCCGCCCGTGACGGCGATCATGAAGGACGGCGCCATAAGCCTCAGTCCTCGTCGCGCTTGACCAGGTCGCGCCGGACCCGCTCGGACGCCAGCAACTGTTCGATACGCCGCGCCTCGTCATAGCTGTCGTCGGCAATGAACCGCAGGTGGGGCGTGTAACGCATATCGATTTCCCGGCTGAGCCGCCCGCGCAGGAATCCGGCGGCCCGGTTCAACGCGGCCACGGTTTTGGCCATGTCCTCGCCGCCCAGCGGAGCGCAAAATCCGGTCGCGTTCTTGAGATCCGGCGAAATGCGCACCTCGGTGACGGTTATCGATTTCCCTGCAAGATCAGGGTCTGAGAACTCCTCACGCGCGAGAATGTCCATCAGCACATGCCGGATAAGCTCTCCGGCGCGCAATTGTCTCTGGGTGGGCGGTTTCATGGGAGTGTCAAAGAGCCCGGCGGCTCCGCTGTCAAGGCGAATGGCGCCTGCACGGTGATGTCGTTTTTCCGGCCTCGCGACCTGACGGCGCCCGTATCTTGAGGCTACACAAACACAACGCCACACGGGCTAGACATGCTGAACCACCTGCCGGACCACGACGAACTATACGCGCACCTGCAGCGGCGGGACCCTGAACTTGACGGGATCGTCTATGTCGGCGTGAAAACCACCGGCATATTCTGCAGGCCGGTCTGCCCCGCCCGTACCCCGCTGTCGAAGAACATCACGTTCTTTGGCTCGCCTGACGAAGCGCTCGCTGCAGGCCTGCGCCCCTGCAAGCGCTGCCGACCGCTGGATGATCCGAATGCGCCGGGCGTGATTCTGGACAAGCTGCTCCGCCTTGTCGAAGAGGATCCATCGCGCCGTTGGAGCGAGGACGATTTGCGCGACCTAGGGATCGAGCCCGCCACCGCGCGCCGCCAGTTCCAGAAACGCTTCGACATGAGCTTTTCGCAATACGCCCGCGCACGACGCCTCGGCCACGCCTTCAACACCATCAAGAAAGGAAACGCCGTGATCGAAGCCCAGCTCGACGCCGGCTTCGAGTCCGGCTCCGGCTTCCGCGAAGCTTTTTCCCGCACCTTCGGCGAAGCGCCGAACAAGTCCCGCGAAGCCCTCGCCTTCGCCATGGACTGGATCGATACGCCGCTCGGCCCGATGCTTGCCATCGCCGACGACACCCACCTTCACATGCTGGAATTCGTTGAGCGCAAGAAGCTGCAGGACCATGTCGAGCGCTATCGCAAGACGTTCAACGCCACCGTACTGCCTGGCGACACGAAAGCGCTGAAGCTCATACGGAAAGAACTGTCGGACTATTTTTCCGGTAAGACACTAGACTTCAAATCGAAGATCGCCGGCGCGGGCACGGAATTCCAGAACGATGTCTGGACCGAACTTCGCCGCGTACCCCCAGGCGTTACACGCTCTTATCAGGATATGGCGACGCTCATTGGCCGCCCCACCGCCGTCCGGGCCGTCGCCAACGCCAACCGCCTCAACCGCTGCGCGATCATCCTGCCCTGCCACCGCGTCATTGGCGCTGACGGCGCGCTGACCGGCTACGCTGGCGGTCTATGGCGAAAGCAGTGGCTGCTGGATCACGAAAAGCGCCACACCGGCCAGACGCTGCTCTAGCTACTTGTCTTCCTTCACGCTCACGCCGCGCTTCTTCAAAGCTTCGCGCAGTAGGAACTCGATTTCGGCATTGACCGAGCGCAGTTCCTGCGACGCCAGGCGCTCGATCGCGGCGTGGAGCGCCGGATCGAGCCTGAGTGGAAACGCTTTCTTGCCGGGCGAAGGCATGGGCTCGCCTGTTCTGAATTGGACCTAGTAGAGCGAGCCGGCGTTGACGACGGGCTGCGCTTCGCGATCGGCGCACAACACCACCAGCAGGTTCGACACCATTGCAGCCTTGCGTTCATCGTCCAGCGTGACGATGTCGCGCTCGGACAATTGCTGCAGGGCGCTCTCAACCATCGACACTGCGCCGTGCACGATCATCGCCCGCGCTTCAAGCACCGCTTCAGCCTGCTGCCTACGCAGCATGGATGATGCGATTTCCGGCGCATAGGCGAGGTGCGAGAGACGCGCTTCGTCCACGGTAAGGCCTGCGATCGCCACACGCTCCTGTAGTCTCGCCTGAAGCATCTCGCCCACCTTCACGCCATCGGCGCGCAGCGTCGGCTCGTCGCCCTCGCCGTGGTCATAGGCAAAGTGAGAGGTAATCTCCCGCAGCGAGGTCTCGATCTGGATGTTCACAAAGGTCTCGTAATTGTCGACGTCGAACAGGGCCTGCGCCGTATCGACGACGCGCCAGACGATAACTGCCGCGATCTCGATCGGGTTGCCCTTCTTGTCGTTCACCTTGAGCGTTTGCGAAGTCACGTTGCGTACGCGCAGCGAGATTTTCTTTCGCGAATACCACGGCACGACCCAGCGCAGACCTGGCCTCTTGTCCGTTCCCTTGTAGTTTCCGAACAGCGTGATCGCCGTGCTTTCGTTCTGCTGAATCGAATAGAGCCCGGAGAGGATCAGAATCGCCACGAGCGTCACGACCACACCGCCGCCGATATTCAACACGATCGCCAGATCGTCTGCCGCACCGCTCTCCGCGATAACGATGCCCTGGATAACCATCCAGCCGGCAACGATGAACCCGAGCAGCGCCAACACCAGCAAGAAACCGCCGCTTCCCGTTGCGGCGGGCTTTTCCTGTGTTCTCTTGTGACTGATGACGGTCATGAGATGTCCTCCACGAGCAATATTGAAGTGATATCACTTTGATATTGACTCCCGCCGCTGTCAAGCACATTGTTCGGGTACGGACGAAGGAGCGGGACGATGGACGCAACAGTTATGGTCTGGCTGATCGGCGGTCTCGGCGCACTTCTGATCATGATGATCGTTGTTGTGACGATAGCCCGGTCGATGGATTCTGGCCGCCCCGCCATCAAGACATCCTTGCCGGGCCCGTTGGCCAGATCCCTCGGCATCGAGCCGAAAGCTTCGCAAGCCGCCCCGGATGACGACAGCGAAAGCGCCAAAAAGAAAAAGCAGACCGCGGGGGCCTTGAGCGTCGCCGCCACCATCGCAGCGATCATCGGCGTCATCTCCTTTGCGAAGGGATTCAATGACGGGGACATCATGCCTGCCATATCCGAAATATCCGCCGGCGAGCTTCGCGGCACACTCGTCAACGTGCGCAACAGGGATCCGGTCGTGCTGATCGTTCCGGGTTCAGGCCCCACTGATCGCGATGGCAACAGCCCGCTGGGCGTCAAGACAGACGCCTACAGACTTCTGGCTGATGATCTTGCCGGGGAAGACATCGCGAGTGTGCGCATAGACAAGCGCGGCATGTTCGGCAGCGCAGGCGCAGGCGACCCCAGCGCCGCTACTCCCGCTGCCTATGTTTCCGATATTCACACCTGGATCGACGCCATCAAAGCGGAGCGTGGATCTGACTGCGTATGGCTGCTCGGCCATTCCGAAGGCGCACTGATGGTTTCGCTCGCCGCCGAAGGCCGTAAGGATGTCTGCGCGCTGATCCTTGTGGCCGGCATGGGCCGCAAGATGGGCGACGTTATTCGCGGGCAGCTGCGTGCGAACCCCGCCAACGCGCCAATTCTCGATGAAGCGCTCGCCGCGCTTTCAGAGCTTGAGGCAGGCCGTCATGTCGATACGACGAACATGACGCCAGCACTGCTTTCCCTATTCGCGCCGCAGGTACAGGATTATTTGATCGCCACCCTCACGATCGACCCCGTCGAGGCCGTGCGCCGCGCCCGCAAGCAGACGCTCATCGTTCAAGGGACAACCGATATCCAGGTCTCGATCGAAGACGCGAAGCTACTAAACAGGGCGCCGAAAACGAAGCTTCGGTTGGTCAACAACATGAACCATGTGTTGAAGGAAGCTCCGATTGAACGGGCGGCCAATCTGGCGACCTACACTGACCCCTCCCTGCCGCTGGCAACAGACTTCGTCGGCCAGATCGAAGACTTCATCGAGAACAACGACTGAAGCGGAACCGACCGCCTTAGTAACGCTGGTACGTCCCCTTGATCTGCGAGTAGCCGACGCCCGGCTTGCTCCAGTCGCACACGCCTTCAGGGAAGACCTTCTTCATCCGCGCCTGCTGCGCCTTCGAGAACGTCACCTTGTAGGCGGTGAAATCGACCGTCTTCAGCTCGCACTTCATCACGTCGTTCGTCAACGGCGCACCGGCGATCAGACGCGGCTCCAGGTGGATCGGGTAAGTCTTGTTCCACGACGTATCAGCATCCCAGCTCGCTTGCTCGTTCACGCGCTTGCCATCGGGCGTCCAATAGGCGTCGACCGCGTCTGCCGGCTTGTGCCTGAGCACCTTCTCCGGCGAAAGCGCCGCCGGATCAGCCGCCATCGCATCGAGCCATTTCGTCATCGTGTCGAGAGCTATAGGCGCAAGATTCACAGTGGCGACGCTTGCACGTGAAGAGGCTCGGTCCGCCACCCAGATCACCTGATTGGCCGACGTGCCTGTCGCCTTCTCAAGCCGCGCCCGAATGGTGAGGTCGCGATGACGGTCGTGGATGTCGCCCGGCGTCGTCGTGTCGGTGTAGCTGCGATAGTTCAGCATCGGCACGTTCTTCAGTCCGCCACCGAACGTGTTGATCAGCCCTGACGTATAGACCGCCGCCAGCGCAGCCGGATCGCCCATCGACCGCTTCTTGACAAAATTGCCATCGATATCGTTGCCGCCGACCTGCTCATTAAGCTGAAGGAACTCATCGACGCTGATCTGCCCGTCATTCAACCCTTTAAGGCCGTACTGCACACCGACATTGTCCTGCGGCTTGCGCGCGAAGCCGGTCTTCGGGTCCTTGCCGTAAATGTTCACGCGCATGTCCGTGATGGTGCAGCGCGCGCCCTTGGGGTTGGTCTTGGGATCGTAGATCAGGCTCTTGTCATTCAGCGCGCAACCCGGCGCATTGGTCGCCATCATCACCGGCACGAAGGAGCGTTCCCACGACGCGCATGTGCCGGGGCTGTACCCCTCGACAGCAGTTTTCTTCTCCTGGCTCCACGCCTGCCCGGCAGGCGACTTCCAGAATTTTTGCAGCAAGCCGCAATCAGCCGTGTTCATCGTCGAATCCGGGAAGCTTAGCGACGGCTGCAGGCCGTCCAGCAAACCCGGATACATCTGCGTGATCACCATCTGCTGGATCGCCCCGCCGGACCCGCCCGTGCCGACCGTCCATTTCGGCACGCCATAAGTCTCGATGAAATGCTCCTTGAGCATCATCAGGTGTTCACCCTGCAGAACAGCATTGCCGTGCTGCTGGTTCACCAGCTCCGTCGAGGCGCCATAAGCAAAGCCGCGCGCGAGATAGAGATCGGACAGCACGGCAGCCGGCTGGTTCACGCCCTGATTGTACTGCGTGCCAGCTCCGCCGCCGAACGTGAAACCAAGCCGCCCGTTCCAGCCTTCACTTGCCGAAAACCCCGGCGTCGCCGGATCATCAAGCACCGCGAGGCGATAGATCGACCGATTGATAACGCCGCTTTCAACCCGCACGATGAACGGAACCGTCTTGCCCTCGCTTGTTGTCGTCATCGCGACATCGGCGGGCTTGGGCCCTTTCGGGTCGTACGTCTTGTATGCCCCGCCGCCCGCTGGCTTGTAGAACCAGTCATGGCGCGTTGGCGCCGAGCAGTTGGCATCGGTTGGCTCGCCTAAGCCAGACTCCTTCGTGCGGCACTCATACGGCGTCATGTGCGGGCCCGACAGGATCGGCCCAGTGCTGGGATAGTTCACCAGCGGCTGGGTGACAGAATAGCCAGTCGGCCCGCGCACCTGTAGCCAGTTACCGCCATCATCGAGGCCGGACACCAGCCCGCGCAAGGTGTTGGTCGGCTGGTCGAACTTCAGCGGCGTCTCTAGCTGCCGGCCGTTGAGCGAAACCTTCAGCTCGCTCGCCTTGGCGCCTTCGCTTGCCTTGATCTCCACCAGGGCATCGCCGCCCGAGACCATGTCGTAGCGGGACGACAGAACCTTCAAGTCGATTTTTCCCTGCGTGACCGGCGCCGCAGATTGCGACAGCGCTGGCGCCGCGACGAGCGACACGGCCGCCATGGCGCCTGCCGCGCATCCCGCGAGGACGCGCACCTTGAGCTTGATCATTGTCTCTCTCCCGCCGGAACTGACGTCCGTTACGTGGGATGTTACCGGCCTCGCCGCGAAAGTCCCGTGAAATCCGGCGCGACTTCGCCCGCGCCGGAAAGGCATGGCTCAAGCGGAATCAAGGAGTTGGGAAAGACCGCGCCTATTCGGCGAGCGGCTGAGCCTGCGAAACGCTTGCGACCTGCGCGGCCGCCGGTGCGTCCGCGCCGATGAGCGAGCCGTCCTGCAGGGCGTACCACGCACCCGCCATCGCCATCACGGCAGCGGTGAAGAGGATCGAAGCCTGATGCATGTTGGCCTCCGCGTCAGCCCCGCTTTGGCGAGGGTTACTGTACGCGCAACCATGCCAACCCGTGGTGAACATCCGGTTCAGCCGGTCCGTGAAATTCGATCGATCAGGGGTCCAAACGCAGTTCGCGGCCCTGGAAAACAAAAATCCCCGGAGCAACGCTCCGGGGATTCATGTTCATGTCGATGAATTCAGGCCTTAATCCAGCTTACGCTCGATCAGCTCCACCTGGAAGCACTCGATCTGGTCGCCTTCGCGGATATCCTGATAATTCAGGAAAGCCATACCGCACTCCATGCCCTGCTTAACTTCCGGGACTTCGTCCTTGAAGCGTTTGAGGGTGGACAAGGTGCCTTCGTGGATCACGACGTTGTCGCGCAGCAGGCGGACGCCCGAACCACGGCGCACGATGCCTTCCGAAACACGGCAACCCGCAACCTTGCCCGCCTTCGAAATCGAGAAGACCTGCAGGATTTCCGCATAGCCCAGGAAGGTCTCGCGACGTTCCGGCGCCAGCATGCCCGAGAGCACGCCTTTCACGTCGTCGATCAGGTTGTAAATGATCGAGTAGTACCGGATTTCTACGCCTTCGCGCTCGGCTAGGTCGCGCGCCTGCTTGTTGGCGCGGACGTTGAACGCGATGATCGGAGCGTTGGCGCCGGCAGCAAGCTGCACGTCGCTTTCAGAAATCCCGCCAACGGCGCCGAGCACGACACGCGCGCGGACTTCCTCCGTCGACAGCTTCTCGAGGGCCTGTGTGATCGCCTCGACCGAACCCTGCACGTCACCCTTGAGGATGAATGCAGCTTCCTTGGTCTGGCCACCCGCTGCCGAGCCGCCTTCCTTCAGGCGCGCCAGCATCTGGTCGAGTGACGTGCGCATGCCGGCGCCCGACTTGTTACGCTTGGTGCGAACGCGGTAATCGATGATCTCGCGTGCGCGCGCTTCGCTGTCGACAACCACGAACGCATCACCCGGATCAGGCGACCCGTCGAGGCCGAGGATCTCCACCGGCGTCGCAGGACCAGCCGTTTCGAGAGACTGGCCACGCTCGTTGTTGAGCGCCTTCACCCTGCCCCACTGCGCGCCGGCGACGACGATGTCGCCCCTGCTCAGCGTGCCACGGTTGACCAACACGGTTGCAACCGAACCGCGGCCCTTGTCGAGCTTGGATTCGATGACCACGCCGTCAGCGTCACGGTCAGGGTTAGCCTTGAGCTCGAGAATTTCGGCGAGGGCCGAGATCGTCGCGGTGAGTTCATCCAGGCCGGTCTTCTTGAGAGCCGAGACGAACACGGCCGGCGTCTGGCCGCCCATGGCTTCGACCTGCACGTCGTATTGCAGAAGTTGCGTCAGCACGTTTTCCGGCTTGGCGTCATGCTTGTCGATCTTGTTGACCGCCACGATCAACGGCGCGCCGGCCGCTTTCGCGTGCTGGATCGCTTCGATCGTCTGCGGCATCACGCCGTCGTCCGCCGCCACCACGAGGATGACGATGTCCGTGGCGTTAGCGCCGCGGGCGCGCATGGACGAGAAGGCAGCGTGGCCAGGCGTGTCGAGGAAGGTGATCTTCTCGCCGGACTTCAGCTGAACCTGATATGCGCCTATGTGCTGCGTGATACCGCCTGCCTCGCCCGACACAACGTCGGTCTGGCGCAGCGCATCCAGCAGCGATGTCTTGCCATGGTCGACGTGACCCATGACCGTGACCACAGGGGCCCGCGATTCAAGGTGATCGTCATGGTCATCATGGCCCTCAAGGCCGATCTCGACGTCGGACTCCGCAACACGTTTCACCGTGTGGCCGAATTCCTCGACGATGAGCTGGGCGGTGTCCGCATCCAGCACGTCTGTCGATCGGACGAGTTCGCCCTGCTGCATCATGAATTTCACGACGTCGGCCTGGCGCTCGCTCATGCGGTTCGCCAGGTCAGCGACAGTGATCGATTCCGGCAACACGACTTCGCGCGAGACCTTCTCGGCTCCGCCGCCAGCCATTTTGAGGCGGCGTTCGCGTTCGCGTTCGCGAGCGCGTTTCACAGCAGCGTAGGAACGCTGTTTCTCATCATCGTCGCCGAGGGCTGCTGAAACGGTCAGCCTGCCCTGACGGCGCTTGGGTTCGTCCTTGCGAACGGCCCGGACTTCGCCGGCCGGCTCATCGCCAGTAGATTTCACGCGTTTGACGCGACCGCCCAGTTCGGACAGCGGTGTCAGTTCATCGGGATCAAGCGGCGCGAGCGGACGCGGACCGCCAGGACGGCCGGGGCCACCCGGCCCGCCAGGACCACGACCAGCAGCGCCCGGACCGCCGGGACGCGGCGGACCACGGTCGCCACTGAAACCACCCGGACGCGGAGCACCCGCACCAGGTCCACCGGGACGGGGCGCGCCCGGACCACGCGGACGGTCGCCATCGGGACGCACGCGCACAGCGCCGCCAGGACCACGCGGAGGCGCAGCACGGTCGCCGCTGAAGCTGGTGGCGCCTGTACGGGGCGCAGCGCTGCGCGGGTCACGACGGAAAGCTTCACGATCGGGCGCGCGTCCACGCGCGCCACGCTCGCCTTCGTCTTCATCAGGGATCACAGGCGGGGCTTCGCCACGGGCGGCAGCTTCAACCCGGCGTTTTTCTTCGTCAGCCAGCCTGCGCGCTTCTTCGGCGCGGCGACGGTTTGCTTCGTCGATGGCTTCCTGTTCAGCCTTGCGG
Organism: Hyphomonadaceae bacterium; assembly: GCA_030696545.1. Classification (GTDB taxonomy): domain Bacteria; phylum Pseudomonadota; class Alphaproteobacteria; order Caulobacterales; family Hyphomonadaceae; genus UBA7672. Next base: position 5,753 of record JAUYSA010000233.1, on the reverse strand, counting down.
CGTTCCTGGTCAGCCCGGGCGACACTGATCGCAGCCTGACGCGCCTTGAGTTCCGCCTGCGACAGCGACGACTTCTGCAACGCCTCCTGCGCGGCCGTCAGCTTTGGCGCTTCCGCGTCAGGCTTCTCGGGCTCTGCGGGCTTGACCACCTTCGGCTTTTCGCCGGGCGTCACCACCACGCGTTTTTTCTTCGTCTCGACGACGACCTGCTTGGAGCGGCCGTGCGAGAAGCTCTGCTTCACGGTGCCTGTGTCCGCCCGCTTAAGTGTCAGCGGCCGGCGTCCAGTATTGTCCGTGTCTTTGGTGTCGGTCATTCACTCACTTCAAGTTCGTCAATTCGGTTGATACTGGTGTGGCCGGGGGAGCGCCCCCGGAAACACGGGTCGTGGTGTCGTCACTAATCTTTTGCCCCGTAGCGCTGCTCGGCTGCCAGCCGGGCAACCAGACACGCCGGAACCCGGAAAGCCTTTCGAGCTCCCCCCTCCAAGCGTGCGCTATACGGCCATATTTGACGCAAGCGTGTATCACACGGTCACGCCCCAAGGCCATGCCCAATTCACTGGCCAGAAAACAGCCCGCGACAGGGGGAAGTTCAAGGTTTCCGGCCGGTTTACCGGCTTCGTCCAGATCAGGCGTATAGAGCCCCCGCACCAGGGCGAGCACCTTGCCCCGCTGGTCCTCCGACCCGTCAGACGCCTCGATCAGGAAGGCTGGAGGCGCCTTGCGGACCTCCTCCCGGACCTGCTCGAAGCCCAATATGAGATCGCCGGCCCGCTTTACCATGCCAAGCTGGTCAAGAATCCGCTTCACCAGCAATTGTTCGACCTGGCCGGCAAGGTCAGGTGCGACCTTCACCTGCTTCTTGAAGGCCCTGTGAAAGGCGCCCTTCTTGACCGCCAAATCGATGGAGTCGCGTGAGGCCGTGACCCACGCGCCCCTGCCCGGCAGCTTGGCCGCCAGGTCGGGAGTTACCTGATTGTCAGGTGACAGGGCAAAACGGATCAATTCGCCCTGTTGGCGCCGCTCCATCGTCACGATGCAGCGGCGCTCGGGATCACGCGCACCTGCCTTGCCGGCGCGGGGAGGCCCCGCGTCGGTTTCGGCATCTGGAATGCCGCTCAGTTCGCCATCACTGGTCGCTTGAGGCATTCGCCCCCTTCAAGTTGAACAGGTCGTCGCCACGGCTGCGCGCCGTGCTGCCAGGGGCGTCGCCGCCAGATGCATCAAGTTCGGCTTCTTCCGCATCCAGCGCCGCAGCGCGGGCAGCCAGAGCCTCTTCGAGCGCCTGAGGTTCGACCCAGCCGGCCGAAACGCGCGCCTTCAGGATGAACAGTTCGGCGTCGTCACGGGTCATCTCGCCCTTGGTGAGCAGGCCAGGCATCATCTTGGGCTTGCCATCCGGACCCGGCTCTTTCCAGCCGACGAGATCGTCAGGCACGAGGCCCGCGAGGTCGTCGATCGTCTTCACGCCGTTCTCGCCGAATTTGACGGCCATTTGCGGCGTAACGCCTTCCATGTCCGCAACTTCGTCGACCACGCCGAGCTCTTTCCGCTTGGCGACCAGTTCGGCCGTCAGTTTCTCGAGATATTCGCGCGCACGCTGTTGCAGCTCGCCCGCGACTTCCTCGTCAAAGCCTTCGATCGTGGCCAAGCCATCGATCTCGACATAGGCGATCTCTTCGACCGTCTCGAAACCTTCGGAAGCCAGAAGCTGGGCCAGCGTTTCGTCGGCATCCAGAGCTTTCTGGAACAGGTCTGTGCGTTCCTTGAACTCGCGCTGACGGCGTTCCGAATCCGCGGACTCTGTCATCAGGTCGATCTGCCAGCCGGTGAGCTGGGAGGCGAGGCGCACGTTCTGGCCGCGGCGGCCGATGGCGAGCGGGAACTGGCTCTCCTCGACGACCACTTCGACGCGGCCTTCTTCCTCGTCGATCACGACCTTCGAGACTTCGGCCGGCTGGAGCGCGTTGACGATGAACGTCGCGTCGTCGCCAGACCACGGGATGATGTCGATCTTTTCTCCACCCAGCTCCGAAACCACCGCCTGCACGCGCGCGCCGCGCATACCGACGCAGGCGCCGACCGGATCAATCGAATTGTCGTGGCTGAACACGCCGATCTTGGCGCGCGAACCCGGGTCACGGGCGCAGGCCTTGATCTCGATCACGCCCTCGTAAACTTCAGGAACTTCCTGCGCAAAGAGCGCGATCATGAAGGACGGGTGCGAGCGCGACAGGAAGATCTGCGGACCCTTGGCTTCCGAGGACACCTTGTAGAGGTAGGAACGGACGCGGTCGCCCGTGTTGAAGTTCTCGCGCGGGATGCCGTCGTTGCGGCGGATGACGCCTTCGGCTTTGCCGAGGTCGACGATCACATGGCCGTATTCGACGCGCTTCACGGTGCCATTGATGATCTCGCCGACGCGGTCCTTGAAGTCGTTGTACTGGCGGGCGCGCTCGGCTTCACGCACTTTACCCGTAATGACCTGTTTCGCGGTTTGTGCGGCGACGCGGCCGAATTCGAAGGGCGGCAGTTCTTCGCGGAATTCATTGCCGATTTCGGCGTCTGAATCCATTTTCTTGGCTTCAGCCAGCGTCAGCTGCGTAACCGGGTTTTCGACCGTCTCGACGATGGTCTGGACGCGCCAGAGGCGGGTTTCGCCGCTATCCGGATTGATCTCGGCGCGGATGTCGTGCTCCAGGCCGTAGCGCGAGCGCGCGGCCTTCTGGATCGCTTCTTCCATCGCCTCAAGCACGATGCGCTTGTCGATCGATTTTTCCGTCGCGACCGCGTTGGCGATCTGCAGGATTTCCAGCCTGTTTGCCGAAACTGCTCCGGTAGCCATTTACTGCTCCTTGTTGCCCGGCGCCGCGTCTTCTTCCGCGTCGTCAGACTCTTCGTCAAAATCCTCATCAAGGTCTTCGTCGACCTCAACGTCGTCAAAATCCTCAGCCGCGAACTCGCCTTCGATCGCGATATCTTCTTCGTCTTCTTCCTCAGCGCCCTCGACAGGCGCCTGACCCTTGGCGCGCGCGGCCTGGATCAGCTTGTCCGTCAGCACCATGGTCGCGCGGGACATGTCGGCGACGTTCAGCTTCGCGCTGCCGCCATCCTTCAGGTCGAGCTCTACCACACCATCCGCCTCGCTGACGATCGCGCCGTGAAAGCGCTTGCGTCCGTCGATCGTGGGCGTGCCCAGTTCAACCCTGATCTCGTGGCCGATCCATTTGGCGAAATCGCCAATGCGTGTCAGCGGCCGGTCGATACCCGGCGAGGACACTTCCAGCGAATACTCGCTCGAGATCGGGTCTTCGGCTTCCAGAACCGGCGAGATCGCACGCGAGAGCTTGGCGCAGCGGGCAACGGTCATCGTGCCGTCCGGCAGCTCCGCCATGATCTGCAGGGTCGGCGTCTGCGAGCCCGTGACGCGCACCCGCACAATGTCGAGGCCGAGGCTTGTCGCCACCGGCTCGATCATGCCGAGGATACGTATCTCGATTTCGCTCTGCGCCCGCATAAGGGGTGCGTTTCCTTTGGTTTTGGCCCGAAAAAGGGGCCGTAAATGCGAAGCGGCGGCCCAGTTCCCGGGGCCGCCGCTTCGATGTGAGAACTAGTTCGAGGGGGCATATAGGCGCGAACGGAGGGCGTGTCGAGCCCCTTCTGAACCGGATCGGACGGCCGCCTGGCGGCAGCCGCCCTTCCCGGATTTACCAGATCAGATCGCGGCTTTCACAGCGGCAGGCGTGATCGGGATGTGGCGCAGACGCGCGCCGACCGCGTTGAAGATTGCATTGCCGATCGCGGGACCCACAACCGTGGTCGCGGGCTCGCCAAGGCCGACCGGCGCTTCCACGCTGTCGACGAAGGTGATGTCGAGATCGGGCACATCGGAGAGGCGCAGAGGGGTGTAGGCGCCCAGATTGGTGGCTTTCACCTGCCCCTTCTCGAACTCCGTTCCCTCATGCAACGCCAGCGACAGGCCCCAGAGCGAGGCGCCCTGCATCTGCGCGAGCGCGCCATCGGGATCAACGATCGTTCCAGCGTCAGCAACAAGAGTCAGCTTCTCGACCTTCACATTGCCCGTGGCGCGATCGACGTTGACGCGAGCAACGCACGCCACCCAGGTGGGCATGTCGCGTTCCTGGCCAAACGACGTAGCGAGGCCGAGGCCCGTGCCTTCGGGCAACTGTCCGCCCCATCCAGCTTTTTCAGCGGCAAGCTTTACGACATTGGCCTGACGCAGCGCTCCGCCAACGGAGTTTGGCGCCGTGCCGGCATTGGCCCCTTCGGCTGTGAGCAATTTCAGGCGGAAAGCCACCGGATCCATCTTCAGCTTGTGCGCCGCTTCATCGATGAAGCTTTCGAGCGCCCAGTTGGTGAAGCCTGGCCCGACTGAGCGCAGCCAGCCGGGACGGAAAGTTGCGCTCGCCAGATCGTTGGATATCGCGCGCACCTTGTGGGCGCCGACCGTGTACCAGTGGTTTGCGCCATTGATGGCGAAGGGATCGTACGGAATATCCTTCTCGCCCTTGGGCATGAAGAACGGCGCCATCACTTCGGTTGGCCAGGCGCAGGCGACATGCTGTTCCATCGCCGTGACGCCGCCATCCTTGTCGAACGCCATGCGCATTTTCTGCACGGACGGCGAGCGCACGGAGTCGAAGCGCGAGTCATCCTCGCGCGTGAGGATCATCTTCACCGGCTTGCCGATGGCTTTTGAAGCAAGTGCTGCGCCCACGGCATAGTCGCCATTCAGACGCCGGCCGAAGCCGCCGCCGAGCAGATAGGTGCGCATGACAACATCGGTTTCGGGCACGGCCAGCGCTGTGGCCAGCCATGGCAGGACGAGGCTCTGCCACTGGTTGCCGGTGTGGATTTCCCACTTGCCGTCCTTCTCGAAGGCGAGTGCGTTCACCGGCTCCATCTGGAAGTGCAGCGCGGTGGCCGTGGTGTAGGTCGCCTCGATCGATGATTGCGCGGCGCGGAATGCAGGGGCGGTGTTTGTGTTGCCGGTTGCGAGCACCGAGCCTGCGTCGGCTTTTGCGATCAGCTTTGCGGAATGATCCTGGATGTCCTTTTCGGAGACGTTGGCGGTTGGGCCTGCGGCCCAGTCGACCTTCACATGTTCAGCGGCTTTCTTCGCGGCGGGGTAGCTTGTCGCGACGACCATGACCCAGCCGGGCACTGTGCCGGATGGGTCTTCGAGAGCGACGCTCTGCAGGTATCCCTTCACGGCCTTGGCGGCGCTGTCGTCGATTGCATTGACCTTGGAGCCGTTGCGAGTGGGTGGGATGATGGGGCGGCCATAGACCATGCCCTCCACTTTCGCGTCGATGCCGTAGATCGCGGCGCCTGTGGTTTTCGCGACGACGTCGAGCGAGGTGACGGGCTTGCCGATCAGCTTGCGGTCGGTGGCGGGTTTGAAGGCGATCTTGGCGAGGTCTTCGGGCGTGTAGGTTTTGGTGAGGCCGCCGCGGCGGACGATGTCCTTGTAGGAAATCGTCTTGTCGCCTGAGACGATCTCGCCATTGGCCGCCGAGCAGGTTGCAGGGTCAACACCAAGCGCTGTCGCGCCGGCTTCGATCATCGCCATGCGGCCGGCGGCGCCGGCCTGGCTGTAGAGCGGATAGGTCTGCCACACGGACCATGAGCCGCCCGTGACCATGAGGCCCCATTTCGGATCCGAGTCGACGTGCTTGATGCGCACATTCTCCCACGGCGCTTCGAGCTCGTCGGCGAGGATGCGGGCCAGC
>JAUYSA010000095.1 GCA_030696545.1 Hyphomonadaceae bacterium | reverse complement strand
GCTTGAAGCGGATCATCGAGTCCGTGAAGATTGCGGCCATGCTTTTATCGTCGCTGGCGCCGCGGGCGTAGAAGAAGCCGCCTTCTTCGGTGAGCACGAAGGGGTCGCGGACCCAGTCTTCGCGCTTCGCTTCCACCACATCGATGTGGGCCATCAGGAGGATGGCTTTCTGCGACGGGTCTGTGCCGGGGAGGATGGCGACGAGGTTGCCATCCTGCGGGCGGTTCGGCTTGGGGTTCACGAGGATGTGGAGATCGCTCTCCGGGTAGCCGGCGGCGAGGAGGCGGGCCTTCATCGCCTCGGACGCTTTCGTGCAGGAGCCGACGGAGAGCGTGGTGTTGATCTCGATCAGCTCTTTGTAGAGCGCGCGGAATTCGGCTTCGCCAGCGCGGGGGTCTGTCGATGCTGTGGTGGTGCTGGCGCCGGGGGACGTGGCGCAGGCGGCGAGGGCCAGCATGGAAGCGGCGAGAAGCGTGGTGCGCATGGAGTCGTCCCTGATCCGGTTTCGCGGATCAGACCATGCGTGGGCGGCTACGCCAAGTGCATCAGGGCCAGGCGGAGATGATTGCGCCGGCTGCCATCGTGCCGAGCAGCAGGTGGATCGTGTCCATTGCCAGCAGGCCGGGTCTCTCGGGGCTGTACACGAACGAGTAGAGGCGCGTGGACAGGATAAGGAAGAGCCAGATCTGGAAGGTGACGACGAGGCCCGTGGCGAGGTTGTCGACTTGGGCGAGCTTCAGGATGATGGCGAGGCCGATTGCGGTGAGGATCGGCATGATGGGCGAGACGGCCATCTTCCATGTGTGCGGGGCGAGTTGTTCCTTGGTGAAGCCGGAGAGCTGCATCCAGAGCTTCGAGAAGACGGCGCCGTAGATGATGAAACCGACGGCGTAGAAGGCGATGGCGCCTGCGCCGATGGCGAGCCAGTTGTCGCCGACGATGATTCCGGTGGTTGGCATGATTTCACTCCCCAGTGACCCTGCGGGGAGATTATGCCTGAAGATTCAGGGAGTCCATTTCACGTGAGGGGAATGCAAAAAGGCCCGCCGGTGAGGGCGGGCCTTTCGTGGTTCGATTTTCAGAAAGCCTAGAGCTTTGAGGTCAGCTCGGGGACGATCTTGAAGAGGTCGCCGACGAGGCCGTAGTCCGCGATCTGGAAGATCGGGGCTTCTTCGTCCTTGTTGATGGCGACGATGATCTTCGAGTCCTTCATGCCGGCGAGGTGCTGGATGGCGCCGGAGATGCCGACGGCGACGTAGAGTTCCGGAGCGACGACCTTGCCGGTCTGGCCGACTTGGTAATCGTTCGGCGCGTAGCCGGCATCCACAGCGGCGCGCGAGGCGCCGACGCCTGCGCCGAGCTTGTCGGCGAGGGGCATGATGTACTGGTTGAACTGTTCAGCGGAGGCGAGGGCGCGGCCGCCGGTGACGACGCGCTTGGCCGAAGCCAGTTCGGGGCGATCCGACTTCTGCAGTTCTTCGGAGACGAAGGTGGCCTTGAAAGGACCGGCCGGTGCAGCAACCGATTCAACCGAAGCTGAGCCTGCGCCAGCAGCGGCCTGGAAGGCGGTGCCGCGGACAGTGACGACTTTCTTCGCGTCGGTCGATTTGACCGTGAGGATCGCGTTGCCGGCGTAGATCGGACGCTCGAAGGTCGAGGCGTCGATGACCTTGGTGATTTCCGAGATCTGCATGACGTCGAGCTTGGCGGCGATCCGCGGGGTGACGTTCTTGCCCGTGGTGGTGGCGGGGGCGAAGAAGGCGTCGTAGCCAGACATCAGCGGGACGACGAGGGCTTCGACCGCTTCCGCGAGGCTGTGGCTGAAGGCTTCGCCTTCGGCGTGGAGCACTTTGCGGACGCCGGGGATTTTCGCGGCGGCGTCGGCGGCTGCTTTCGCATTGTGTCCGGCGACGAGAACGTCGATGTCGCCACCGAAGGCCTGTGCTGCGACGACCGTTTTCGCGGTGACGTCGTTGAGGGCGGAGTTGCTGTGTTCAGCGAGAACGAGGACGGCCATGATCAGATCGCTCCCACGGATTTGAGTTTGGCGATAAGCGCGTCGACATCGGCGACTTTCTCGCCGGCTTCGCGTTTCTTGGGCTCGGCGACCTTCACGACGGTGAGGCGCGGGGTGACATCGACGCCGTAGTCGGCGGGCGTCTTGGTGTCGATCACCTTCTTCTTCGCCTTCATGATGTTCGGCAGCGAAGCGAAGCGGGGCTCGTTGAGGCGGAGGTCGGTTGTGACCACGGCCGGGATCGAGAGCGAGACGGTTTGCAGGCCGCCGTCGACTTCGCGGGTGACTTTCAGCTTGTCGCCATCCATGGCGACGGCCGAGGCGAACGCGCCTTGCGGCCAGTCGAGCAGGGCGGCGAGCATCTGGCCGGTCTGGTTCGCGTCGTCGTCGATCGCCTGCTTGCCGGTGATGACGAGGCCGGGTTGTTCGGCTTCGACGATCTTGGCGAGGATTTTCGCGACGGCGAGGGGCTCAACGGCCACATCGGTCTGGACCAGGATGCCGCGGTCGCCGCCCATGGCGAGACCGATGCGGATGGTTTCCTGGGCTTGCGCCGGGCCGACCGAAACCAGAACGATCTCGGTGACGACGCCCTTTTCCTTCATGCGGACGGCCTCTTCGACAGCGATCTCGCAGAACGGGTTCATCGCCATTTTGATGTTGGCGAGGTCAACGCCCGTACCATCGGCTTTTACGCGCGGGCGGACGTTCGGGTCGATAACCCGTTTGACGGGCACAAGCACCTTCATCGGTGGGGTCTCCGGCTGGACGGTCAGAAATATGCTCGCGGCGCCCCCCAATGGCGCGCCTGCGAACCGCGCTACCTGTTAGGCAGCACGCGCGCGGGAATCAAGTTTCCCTGAGGCCTTCCGGGGCAAAAAGCGTCGATTTGGCGCGTTCGGCCGGGGCGCAGATGAAACATTCGTGCTCAGCGGTGGATTTCGAGTGGTTTTTTCGGCCAGCGCGATAACTTTGGGGGAGTTCAGGAGAGACACGACCCCATGGCCGAACCGTTCGACGATGCGTTCTACAAGCGCGCTGATGCGCATATCCACCTGGCTAATGAGGAGACCGGGGAGGCGTCCCACGAGGCGGTTAACGCCTCGATGATGTTCGCCTCGGCGCGGTTCAGCGCTTTTCTGTCGGCGCGCGGTTTCAAGTCGGGCGAGGCGATGGCGGCGAAGCGGGATGAGACGGTGGAGTATTTCGTCGCCGGTTTCAGGCAGATGTTCGAAGGCAATCTCGACGCCTACATCCGGAATTTCGATGCCTATATGAATGCCAAGGAGTAATTCCATGGTCCCTGGTTTTCTTCGCCGCCTTCTGATGTCGACCGGACATGCGGAGCTGCAGCCCGAGGATGCGCGGCTGGCGATCGCCTCCGTGCTGGTTATGGCGGCGCGGGCGGACGACAAGTACGACGATCATGAGGCGGCGATCATCGACCGCGTGCTGGGCAAGCGGTTCGGACTTACCGCGGAGCTTGCGCGCGGGCTGCGCGAGCAGGGCGAAGAAGCCGAAGGCGAATCCATCGACATCTACCAGTTCACCAAGGCGATCCGCACGGCGATTCCGATCGAGGATCGCATCGCGATCATCGAGGATTTGTGGGGCATCGTGTTGTCGGATGGCGAGCGCGATCCGCACGAGGACACGCTGATGCGGCAGATCGTGGACCGGCTGGGGTTGTCGCCGATGGATTCGGCGCTGGCGCGGCAGAAGGTTCAGGGTGGGGGGAGTATTCCGGGTTAGGCCCTATCATCCGCTCGTCCCGGCGAAAGCCGGGATCAGAAGCGGCTTGTTCTGATATGCGTGGCTCTGGGTCCCGGCTTTCGCCGGGATGAGCGGAACGATGAGCTTGCGTTTAAGCGCCGCGTGAAAATACGCGATTGATACCTAGATCGTCATTCCCGCCGAAGCGTAGCGGAGAGCGGGAACCCAAGGGCGGCGCGTGCGGCCCCTGGGTTCCGGCTCACGCGCTTTGCGCGCGTCCGGAATGACGAACTAACTTAGAATCTACGGTGCCGGAGCAGCGGGAGCCACAGGCGCAGCCGGATCTGCAGGTGACGCATACGCGCCCGCCGGAGGCGTGACGCCTTTCAGGTACTGATTGAGGAAGGTGACATACGCGTTGGACGCCGTGATGCGGTTTTCCTTGCGCAGGAAGCCGTGACCCTCGTCGGGGAAGATGATGTATTCGACGGGGACGTTGTTCTTCTTCACCGCAGCGACGAGTTCGTCACTTTCGACCTGCAGCACGCGCGGATCATTCTTGCCCTGGATGACGAGCAAAGGCTTGGTGATCTTGTCGGCGTGGAACAGGGGCGAGATACGCGTGTGGCGTTCGGCGTCGGTGGCCGGGTCGCCCATCTCGTCATAGAGCGCGGTTTTCTGCGCACCCCACCAGGCGGGGATCTGCTGGAGTGTGCGTGTCCAGTTGGTGACGCCGAAAATGTCGATGCCGGCGTTGAACTCTTCCGGGCGGAAGGCAAGGGCGGCGGCGACCATGTAGCCGCCGTAGGAGCCGCCCATGATGGCGATCTTGTCCTTCTGCACCCAGTCGAGCGATTGCAGGTATTTCTTGCCGTGGACGACGTCGTCGAGATCGACCTCGCCATGCTTCTTGTCGTCCATGTGGAAGAAGGTCTTGCCGTAGCCCGACGAGCCGCGGTTGTTCACACGCAGGACCGCATAACCCTGGTTGGCGAGGTGCTGGTACATCGCCGTGTAGCCCTTGCGGTTCTGGCCGCCCGGGCCGCCATGGACATCGACCACGGCTGGAACGGGCGTCTCGGCGCTGGCTCCTTTCGGTTTGAACAGAATGGCGGGGATGTCGAGGCCGTCGAAGCTCTTGTAGCGGACCACTTCCGTCTGGACGAGCATCTGTTCGTCGATGGCAGGGTTGAGGTTTGTCGTCATGCGCGTTGCGGCGCCGGTCGACAGGTCAGCCACGAACACATCGGCGGGCGAGGTGTCGGACGAGACGGTGAAGGCGATGTGCGTCTCGCTGCGGTTGAAGCGCACCGAATTGATGTCGCCGTCCGGCACACCCGTGAGCGCGAGCGGCTTGCCGGCGGTCTGGTCGAGGATGGTGATCTTGGTCGAGGCGTCGGCATTGATGGCGTCGACGCGATACTTGCCTGATGGCGAATAGGTGACGAACATCACGTCCCAGTCGGCCTTGAGCAGTTCGGCTTTCTGGCCGGTGGCGAGGTCGTGGGTCCAGGCTTGCATGAACTCGCCGAACTCGTCGGTGGCGTAGATCAGCGATTTGGAGTCGGGCGTGAACTCATAGACGCCATAGGCGATCGTGGCGTCGTTCGGCGTGATGAGCACAGGCGTCTGGGTGGCGGGCTTGGTGAGGTCCGCGAGATAGACGTCGCTGTCGGCGCTCGTGTTCTGCTTGGAGAGGGCCAGCCATTTGCCATCGGGTGAGATGGCGGAAGGGAAGAAGCCGGAGTTCTGGAAGACGAGTTTCCGCGCGAACGTGGCCGTGTCGTAGGTATAGACGTCGAACATTTGTGGGTCGCGTTCGTTGCTGGCGACCCAGAATGACTTGCCGTCGCCGCTCCAGCCGAGGAAGTCGGCGGTATGCTTGTCGCCGGGCGTGATGTCTTTCAGCGTGGCGTCGGCTTCGCGGACGTAGAGGTGGCTCAGCTCGTTGCCGCCGCCATCGGACGCGACGAGGATGCGATCATCAGTAGGGAAGTAGCTGATCGCGAAGGTTGCGTTGGTGGTGGACTGGGTGAGGGGCGTCGGCTCGCCGCCGGTGACGGGCAGGGCGTTGGCGTTGAACACGCCGGACTTGTCTGTCGCCACCAGCAGGTTCGCGCCATCGAGCGAGAAGGCGTAGGGGGTAGCGTAGGGCATCGACACGGCCGTCGTGTCGAAGAATGCCTTTGCGTCATAGCTTTGATGCGGGGCGACCTTCGCCTCTTCGACGGCGGGCTGGCATGCGGCGAGTAGCGTTGTAGCAAACGCGGCGGTCACGAGAATATAGCGCATCAGTCTCTCCAAGCCTTGCGCCATCATGGAGATGTCGGACGTTTGCGGCAATGGGTGAGCCAAAAGTTGACGATGATCTAAACTCTTCGCCTACCCGTGGCGCGGCGTTCTACCGCTTCATGCGGGCAGAGGCCGATCTGCAGCAGTGGGCGCAATGCTCGGGGTAGCGTGAAAACCACTGGTCTTGCCATTTTCCAAAAAGGCGGAGGCAGCGGCGGCGACTTCTGTATCTGTTTGGCGCAGAGATCGCTCCGCGCGCGCACGTGCCAGTTTTTCACGTAACGATGCAACGCGATTTTTAAGCTTCTGCAGCAGGCCCTCGCGTGGCAGCTGCGCTATAAGCTGCTTCTGGGCCGCGAGCCGCGCCGCAATCTGATCCGCTCCATGGACGGTGGAGCTAGCATTGTACTCTAGAACCGGCCAAGGGTGCAGGGCGTAAACTGCGTTACCTGTGCGCCAGAAGCGGTCCATCTCATCGTCTATCGGCCGCCGGATCAGGACCTCATTGTTGAGGTGATCGACCAAGCGCTTCGCGCCTTTGCGACTGAGCAAATACGCTTGGGTGCCGCCAGGCGTCCAGTTGAAACGTATGATCTGATATCTGGCCCAATAGAGGATCAGCTTCGCTGGCGTGAAGGCCCGCGCGTATAGCCGCAGATAGTCAATTTTTGCCGCCTGCATTAGCTGGGCTGCAGCTCGCATATCGAACCATGGATCGATGTAAACGTCATCCTCGCAGACCAGCAGATAGTCAGCCGTGCCAGCCTCGATGAAGTTTCGCGCGATCTGATAGTGACCAGCATAGCAGCTCAATTCTGCCTTCGACAGCGTTCGACCGCGCGCCTTATAGGCTTCGCCGTCGTCATACCCGAGCCCGGCGGCTTCGTGCGAAATCGAATGGAAGAAATTCCAGTCGACACCCCGCAACCCGCCAGAGGCCGCGACCGTGGCGCGTACGATGTTATGTCTTTCGGTGGCATTAGGCGTTGTCAGAACCTGCAGCTGCAGCGTCGGCAGAGTCACTTCGCGCCCCTTCTGTTCTGGGCGGCCCAAGGCGTGCTGCCAGCGGCGCGCGTCAGTTGATTCTCGCGGATATCTACTGCGCTGATTGCTTCAACCAAATGCTTGAAGGCGCGAAATAGTGCGGCGGTAAGCGCAGTTGTAACGATGGTCTTGCGCAATTTTCCGCCCCCCCAATGACCCACACTTTCATAGTGAAGGGAGCTGACGATCGCGGCAAGGGGCTGGCGGATCGCCTGGGCGCGCCGTTTTACTGGCCACTGGCGAGCGGCCCGGCGGTTGCGGCCTCCTGGATCTCGTCCATGCGGAACCAGTCGGTCTTCTGCAGGCCGAGTTCGTAGTCGAGCCAGGCGGGCACGATGCGAGCGGCGCGGGCGCCGCGTGTGTTGGAGAGGACGACGATGCCGGATTTCGTCTCGGGCACCCAGGCGATCTGCGCGATATAGCCTTCAACGCTGCCGGAATGGGTGATGACCGGGCGGCCGGCATACTGGTAGTTGCGCCAGCCAAGTCCGTACGAGGTTTCGGTGACGGGTGTTTTGAGTGAGCGCTGGCGCGCGGTTTCAGGCGGCGTCGAGATGCGCTTGCGGTGGGCTTCGTTGAGGACGGCGACAGGGAGGACGTCCGGGCGCAAGCCGATCTGCGCGATCAGCCATTTCGACAGGTCGGTGATCGACGCATTGACGCCGCCGGCGGCGGGCACGCGATAATACCAGTCGGTTACGGGTGTCGAGATCCATGTCTGGCCAGCGCGCTTGTGCGGACGCGCCCAGTTGCCGGTGGACTTGAGCTGGGCCATGCCGAGCGATGCGGTCTTCATGTCGAGTGGCCCGAGAATGCGGGCGTGGAGTTCGGCGGCGTAGGATTGGCCGGAGGCCTTCTCGATCGCGGCGGCGATCATGTTGAAGGCGATGTTCTGGTACGTGAAGCATTCGCCGGGCGCGCAGGTCTGTTTCACGCGAGCGTATTCCGAGAGAATGGCTTTGGGCGCCGTGCCGGCTTCCAGCAGGTTGTCATAGGCATAGGGCGGGAGGCCGGTGCGCTGGGAGAGCACGTCTTCGAGCGTGACACGCGCAGCGTCGGCGGCGCGCTTGAGCTTGAACTCGGGGACGATTGTGGTGACGCGCGTTTGAAGGTCGAGCTTGCCGTCGTGCTGTTCGAGCGCAGCGAGCGTTCCG
>JAUYSA010000516.1 GCA_030696545.1 Hyphomonadaceae bacterium | reverse complement strand
CGACGTCCAGCAGGGGAAGCCCACTGGCGCCTTAGCTCCATAGCCAGTGACCGGTGCAACGTGTTCGGGGTCGTTCCGAAGACCCCGGACCCTCCGGTTGTAGCCCCGGAGGCAATGCCATCAGCGTTCGCTTCGCCTCTCAACCAAGGGTGGTCGCATACGCCCTCCCCGAGTCCCGACTGGCTTCCTTGAAGGGATCCTCCAACGCGGAGGCCCAACACGCCGACGGCCACACGACCGACGCACCGACATCCTGAAAGCTTCGGTCGACTCTCGAGACCTCCCTCATGTCAGTGCGGGGAGATAATCGCATGGGTCTGGAGGGTGGGGATGGCGTGAGTACGTCCGTCCCCCAGCAGATAGAGCGGAAGGCCTTGCAACAGAGCGATTCCGGCGTCGGTTATCCCCCAATCTGATGCGCGAGATGTGCGGGATTTGGCGGGAGATCTTGCCCCGTGAAACGGGGGAAGTACGGCGAAGCCGGGTTGGGGGCGAGACGCATGCACCGCCCTAGAGACTCGCCCCCAACGTCTCGCGGCTTCGCCGCGATCCACTTCCCCCGTTTCACGGGGGAAGAGTGGTCGAGAGAGCGGTGGGCGTGTGCCCCCTCCGTCTCACCGCTTCGCGGCGATCCACCTCCCCCACTGCTTCGCACTGAGGGAGGCAATCTGGACGGTGAACAGGGAACGGAGGTTTGCCTCCCCATGCGGAGCAGGGGGAGGTGGATCGCGCGCGTAGCGCACGAGACGGAGGGGGATGTTAGTTGAGGAGCGCCAGCAGGTCGGCTTGTGAGAGCGTGAAGTCGCTTTCGATCCAGGCTGTTTCGAGTTTGCGGAGGACGGCGCCGATGGTGGGGCCTTCGGCGAGGCCGCGTTGCAGGAGGTCGGCGCCGGTGACGGGCATGGTGGGGCGCTGCCAGTTATCGACCACGGCGAGGACTTCGGCCCAGTCTGGGCTTTCGTCGCCTGCCCATTCGAGCATCAGGCGGTCGCGGATTGTCTGGGCGCCGGAGACGTAGAGCGCGGCGCGGATTTCGTGGGCGGTGACACCGCCCCACAGGGGCGTGTCGTGCTGGACGGCCCAGTTGAGGCGGTGGCGTTCGTCGTTCGACATCTTCAGGCGGTTGGCGACGTCGTGGACCGCGGCAGCATCCTTCCAGAACAGGGCGAGGAAGCGGACCATGGGATCGGGCGTGAAGCCTTCGCGCATGTCGAGGCCGACGAGCTTGCGGAGAAGCTTGAGGCCGTTGGACTCTATGAAAAGCTGGTCGAGGACGCCGGTGGATTCCATGGCATCGAGGGCTGCGAGCGGTTGTGGGGCTGCGAGCAGCTTGCGCGTTTCCGTCCAGATGCGTTCGGCGGAGATGTCGGCGAGACCGCTGCGCAGGCGGGCGCAGGCGGCAAGGCCGGCGGCGTCGGGGACGGTGCGGCCATACCAGGCCTGGAAGCGGAAGAAGCGCAGGATGCGGAGATAGTCTTCGCGGATGCGCGTTTCGGGATCACCGACGAAGACGATGCGGCGGTTGGCGATATCGTCGAGGCCGCCGCCGGTGGGGTCGAAGACGTCGCCGCTGGTGTTGGCGTAGAGCGCGTTCATGCGGAAGTCGCGGCGCTGCGCATCAAGCGCCCAGTCGTCGGTGAAGGCGACTACGGCGCGGCGGCCATCGGTTTCGACATCCTGGCGGAGGCTGGTGACTTCAAAAGGCTGGTGATCGGCGACGACGGTGAGCGTGCCGTGGTCGATGCCGGTGGGATGAACGGCGATCTTTGCGGCGATCATCACCTTCTGCACCAGCTCGGGCACAAGCTGGGTGGCGATGTCGATATCAGCGACCGGTTCGCCCAGCAGTGCGTTGCGGACGCAGCCGCCGACGAAGCGGGCGCAGTCCGGCCGCGCGTCGTTGAGCGCGTCCATCACGCGGCGCGCAGCGGTGGACGTCATCCAGGGCTGGGGGTCCAGCCTGCTCATGTCATCCGCCGCTGCCGGTATCGCGCGGGGCGACGGGCGCTTGCGTGGGAGTGGTGGGGGTCACGTCGCTGCCGGGGAGTTTCTGCTGCTCGCAGGGAATCTCGCGCGGCGGCACGATCTTGCCTTCGGCGTCGTAGCGGACCGGATCGAAGCACTTGTCGCTTTCGCGCGGCTCAAGCAGCGGGGTGATGATGAGGGCGGCGATGGCGATGGCGGCGCCGATGACGACGAGGCGTGTGAGGGGCCAGCGGTCACGGATCTTCATGTCGCGCGAGGCGGCCCGGTAAACCAGGAACACCGCGAACGGAATCAGGAAGAGCAGGATTTCGATGAAAATACGCTGGGCCATGCCTTAGGTATCAATGCTCCCGTAGAGCCGGTCGTAGAGGGACTTCAACATTCCGGCGGTTGCCCCCCAGATGTAGCGTCCGTTGTGGGGCATGGCGTAGTAGGCGCGCAAGGCCCCCCGGAATTCACGTTCGTGTCGCTGGTGGTTGGCGGCGTCCATCAGGAAGCTGAGCGGGGTCTCGAAGACGTCAGCGACTTCGCTTGTATGGGGCACGGGGACAAAATCAGCAGGCAGGATGCCCACGAAGGGGGAAATCGCGAATCCGCTGCCAGTAAGGTAAGTATCGCCCTGCCCGAGGACGCGGACGGTGACGGGGTCGATCCCGACCTCCTCGTGGGCTTCGCGAAGGGCAGCCTGAAGGAGGGTTTCGCCCGGTTCGAGGCGGCCGCCTGGAAAAGCCACCTGCCCGGCATGGCTGCTCATGGTTTCGGGGCGCAGGGTGAGAAGCACATTATAGTCATCGCCGCGATCGATCAGGCCGACGAGGACGGCAGCCTTTCGGAAGCTAGCAGCGGCAGGCGCGGGCCAGTCCGGGTTCAGGTCGTAGTCGGTGTACAGGGGGGCTTCGAATACGGCGTCGACGGCCGCGAGACGCGTGGCGGCGCGCGCTTCGAAATCGGTCTTCGTTGTAAACGCCATGCGGTCAGGCCGCCTCGCCGATGGGAAACCGGACGCCGGACGAGGTTATGCTCATGCGCGATGCACCGGGTTCGTCGGGCTCGGCCCAGCCCACCAGCTCGTAATAGGGCGGGCGCGCCAGCCGCGCCTCCAGCCCGCCGCGAACCAGAACATAGGTTGAGGGCTCGCCTGTCTGGCGATCGGTGACGACGCGTAGCGGATGGTCGGCATCGACCGCCACGACATCGCCCACATTGGTCGTGACCACTATCACCTTATGTCCGTTCGATTCATGCCGGTCTGCGCGAACCCCCATGAATGGGGCGTCTTCGACTTTCACCACCACTTTTTCGTGAGGGGTGACGAGCCAGTATCCGTCGGAATCCTTCCTGAGTATCGTTGAAAACAGGCGCACAAGCTTGTCTCTGCTGAATCGCACCCCGTTTTGCCACCAGGATCCGTCCCGACGGATCTCAAGGCCGATGTCGCCGCAGTTGGCCGGGTTCCACAAATGTACGGGAGGCAGGGAACGGGGCTTTTCCAAACCCGCTTCCGCCTGCAAGGTGGCGATCAGATCCGGAAGCGAGGTCGTTTTCGGGGTTATGGCGTTGGACATGGGCTGCTCGGCGTTCGGGTTGGCCTCAGACATAGGTAAATGCGCAGCATGAGTGAAGCCGCCACCGCAAACGCTCCATCGACAGATATCGTGAAGGAGGCGGATGCCGCCGTTCAGCTGCTGGCGCAGGTGCGCGCGGAGATCGGCAAGGCCGTGTTCGGCCAGGAACGCGTGGTTGAACTGGTGCTGGCGACAGTGCTGGCGGGCGGACATGCCCTGCTGATCGGCGCGCCTGGCCTTGCCAAGACCAAGCTGGTGGAAGCGACGGCGCGGGCGTTGGGGCTCGACTGGGGCCGGGTGCAGTTCACGCCCGACCTGATGCCGTCGGACATTCTGGGCTCGGAGATCCTGGACGAGAGCGCTTCTGGGCGTGCGTTCCGGTTCGTGAAGGGGCCGAT
>JAUYSA010000455.1 GCA_030696545.1 Hyphomonadaceae bacterium | reverse complement strand
CCCAAAATTCGACAGGCAGAGGCTGTTGAATTCGAGTACGACTGCGGGCTTGCGAGCGAGAACCTCTCTAGCGCTATCGAGGATCTGCATTTCAAAGCCCTCGACATCGATCTTGATCATGTCGGGGAAACCGTAGCGACGCGCCAACGTGTCGAGACTGACGGCTTTCATCGGCGAGGCCTTCAGATAGTCATGACCCGGTGGCTCATCGCCCGGCTCAACCGACGTGGAGCCGGTAGAGTCTGCTGTGTTTGAGAACCAAGTTCGCGCAGCGCCATCAGGCCCAACCAGTGCGTTCACACACTCCGCGTGAGAGCCGACGCGTGCCTTGAGCTTTTGGAACGTCCTGGATCGGCTTCGACGGCGACAATCTTTGAGCACTTACCAATCATCGCCTCCGAAACTTCGCCGACGTTGGCTCCGATATCGAAGAACACGCCACCTTGATTCAGGCGATTAAGCACACGGATGACAGGGTCAGCCTCTCTGCGACTGTCGGCGTCTTGATTCATTATGAAGTCCTCCAACCCAGGAGGCCTACAAGCATGTCGCGTTCGTGTCGATCACTGGCCGACGGTTTCCCAATCGAATGCAACCGCCGTTGAAACAACTGCCGCTCCAGTCGTGCTCAGGATGGCGACGGGGACTTAAGTTTATCAAACGACCAGCAAGCCATGGCAGTATGCGGCTACGTCGCTAGACAAAAGCCTTGCGCACAGCCCATTGTATCGAATTGACCTCAATGAACCGAAGCTCAAGTAGCATTTATCCGCAGCTGTTTGGCGACATCTGCTTATCATCGCCATCAAAACCAGACGATAGCGCCTCCAAATGCGAGACGTGGATCGTCTGGCAGTTTCGTTGTTAAATTTGAGATATTCTTCTGTGACTATACTGGCTGAGGTGAACATGAAGGCGTTAGTTATCGGCGGAACAAGCGGACAAGTATCAAAGCAGATCGCGATGCTTGATTGTCCTGACTTCACCGTAACAGTTCGTGGCCGACCTGACGTTGACCTGACCATTTCGTCAACATTGGAGCCGGTGATCAGTGCGGATCGCCCAGACGTGGTGATCAACTGTGGGGCGTATACCGCCGTAGACCAGGCTGAGAGTGACGCGGCAAACGCTCGCGCAACAAATGCTGGTGGACCCGCAGCGCTTGGTAAGATTTGCGCGGCTGCCGGCATTCCACTCATACATCTGTCGACCGACTATGTATTCGATGGCTCCAAGATAGCCCCATATCTGGAATCCGACCCGGTATCGCCATCAAGCGTCTATGGAGTCACCAAATTGGGGGGTGAAGAAGCAATTGCTGCATCAGGCGCACGCCATGTAATTGTGCGCGTCTCGTGGGTTCACGCACCGGAAGGCAAGAATTTCGTGCGCACCATGCTGCGGGTTGCGGGATCACGCGATCGGATTGGCGTGGTGGCCGATCAGATCGGCCGCCCTACCTACGCGCCTCACCTCGCCATCGCCCTCCGGGACATTGCCGCGCGCCTTGTCCTCGACCCGTCAGCGCCGACCGGCATCTTCCATCTTACCGGCTCTGGCGAGCCATCTTCGTGGCGTCAATTCGCTGAAGCGATCTTCGCGGCGTCGAACGTGCGAGGCGGTCCCTCGGCTGTGGCAGACCCCATTGCGACCTCGGCCTACCCCACCCCGGCAAAACGCCCGGCAAACTCCGTGCTGGATTGCACCCGCATTAAAGAAGCCTACGGCCTCTTGCTTCCTAATTGGAAGCAGGGCGTCGAGGAGTGCGTCGAGGCGATCCGCGCAGGTGGCTGGCAAGTCGGCTAAGCGTCGTGCGTTGTCCGCTGCAGGGCTTCGACGTGCTTTATCACATCGTCAAAGCGGGCAATCGCCACTTCGTCCGAGCAGAACGCCCGCAACGAGTCCACCGCTGAAGCTGCAAGCCGCTCATATCTTTCAGGCTGGTCCCGCGCAACGCGGTAGCTCTGACGAAATTTATGCACGAGATCCGCGAAGCTGACCCTGTAGTGCATGCATCGCTTGGCCGTTCGCTCGTCGTGAGGCCAATGCGTGAGGCGCGCTTCGCTGTCGATCACGAACGAATTTTCTTGGGTGACATAGTCCCGCATCGCCGTATGCGCCGGCGCGACCGCTGGACGGCCGGCGGACATGTACTCCATCAGCGGGAGGCACTGGCCTTCGCCATAGGATGTATTCACGGTGTAGCTCGTGCAGTCGATCAGACCCCGATAGGCGCTTTCCGACAGCATCCCATGGATCAGGACGATGCGGCACGAAAACGGACCCAATGTACTGATCAGCTGCAGCACCGGCAGGAGGCCGTCTTCAACGTCGAAGCGCGTGAGCTTCAGCAGCAGCGTCGCGGTCGGCGTTTCGCGAAACGCCCACACGAACCCACTGACCATATCGCGCCAGTTCTTGCGCCCATCATACGGATTCAGAATGGATGTGTAGATCACGCCTTCAAGCGTCAACACCTGAGGCTTGTTGCGGTGGATATGATTTCGATCCAGCAGGCGCAGCACATCGATGCCGTCAGCCGGAGGTCGTTCGGGACGGAACCATGTCAAGTCGACGTCACCCGCACTGACAGCAAGGCCGCCTTCCAGCACCAGATCGAACGGTTCGCGCCAGCCCTGCGCATCCAGCTTTGCAAGCTTGTACTTGTCGAAGAGCGGCGCGGGGATGACCCAGGTTGGAAACGCGTCGCCCATGCTTCGCCGAACGGATTCCGCGGCCGACTGGCAATGCGTCATCGCCATGCCGGTCTTGCGGAGAACATGAGTCCAGTCTTCGGTCGGGTTGTTGTTCCACACTTCATCAGGAAGGGTGTCATACTCCCAGGCAAACACCGGAATGGTCGGGCATGCCTGATCAAGAGGCGTGGTGTTCGGCGGACAGAACGGAAGAAAGACACATGGCTCTCCCCGCTCGCGCGCCGACCGGAAGATATCGTCAACCTCGCGCTTCGGGTCCTTGACTTCAACGCGCGTGCCGATGCGTTCAAGTATGTGCCGGAACGCCTTGCGGACGAACCAGTAGCTGTACTCAGGCGCACCGAAATTGTCATTGATGGTCGACTGATTGTAGTTGCTGTATTCGAGGAAAAGCATTGTCACTCCTGCCGGGGAGCGGGCGAGAGCGCCTTTACGTGGCGCAGGACTTCGCGAAGTTGCTCTGCGACAACATCCTCGGAACAGTACGCGCGCATCGTCTCGACCGCTGCTGCCGACATGGCCGCATGCCGCTCTGGCTCATGACGCGCGACCCTGTAGCTTTCACGGTATTGGCGCACCAGATCCATGAAGGTGATGATATGATTGCGAGCACGCACAGCATGGCGCTCGTCCTGTGGCCATACGGCGGGACGCGGTTCACTACGCACGATGAAGGAATTCTGCGGCGTTACGTAATCAAGCATCGCCGTGTGAGACGGCGCGACAGCCGGCCGCCCTGCCGACATGTATTCAGTCAGGGGCAAGCACTGCCCCTCACAGAGCGCGGTATTGACGCAATATGTCGTCGCGTCGATCAGCTCGCCATACGCTTCATTCGAGAGCAGACCGTTGATCAGGATGATCCGGCATTTGAAATCACCCAACAAACTGATGTGACGCAGCACAGGCATCAACCCGTCCTCGACCGTCGCGTGCGTCAGCTTGAACAGCAGTGTCGCGTCGGGCGTATCCCGGAATGCCCAGACGAAGCCACTCACCAGATCGGTCCAATTCTTGCGGCCGTCGGCAGGGCATAGCACCGTTGTATAGATCACGCCGGACAGCCGGATTGTCTGCGTGGGTCGGGGACGCGAGGCTGCGTGGTTAAGGACGCGAAGCAAGCGATATGCCTCTTCCCTCGCCTGTTCTGGCCGGAATGGCGCAAGATCGATGTCTCCTGCGCTGACAGCAAGCCCGCCTTCCAGCGACAGATCAAACGGTTCCCGCCAGGCGCGCGCATTGTTCCCGCGCTGCGCATAGCTGTCGAAGAGCGGCGTTGGAATGGCCCACACGGGATAGTCCGCCCCCATGGTGTCGCGCACGGCCTGCGCGGACTCGCGACTTAGTGTGATCGCCATGCCGGTTTGCGACAGCACGTTGCGCCAATCATGCTTGGTGTTCTCGTTCCAGGTCTCGACCGGAATGTTGGCATATTCCCACGCAAAGATCGGCAACGTCGGGCAGGCCAAACCTACAACCGTCTTTTGCGGCGGGTTGTACGACAGGAAAACACAATCCTCGCCGCGTTCCATGGCCGAGCGATAGACAGCATCAACATCTCGGGCTGGGTCAGCGACGTCCACGCGCTTGCCCAGGCGGTCAAGCGCAGGCCGGAAGCCGTTGCGAACGAACAGATAGCTGTATTCCGGCGCGCCGAAATTGTCCTTGATTGTCGACTGACTGAAACTGGCGTGCTCGATGAAGATCATGCCGGCGGCTCGGCAAGCAGCGCCGAAGGCCCCGATGCAAAATGAGCTGCGAGGCTGCCCGGCCCCAGCAATTCTTCAAGCTTGCCCGTCACCAATCGATCGCCGCAATAGCTCTGCATGGATTGACGCGCGCCAGCGGACAGGGCGTCATACCCTGCCTTGTCGACAGACGTCAGGCGATAAGCTTCCGCGAACGCTGTAACCACGCTGCTCCATGAAATGCGATACCGCGTTACCGGCCCGACATCAGCGGGATGTTGCGCCCAGCACCAGCCTTCGTTTTCTGCCGCATCCGGCCACAGCCACGGCTCTTCACCAGAAGCGACAGTCAGCGAATTCGAAGAACTAACAAAATCAGCCATTGCCGTGTGTGTTGTCGATATCGACGGCCGCCCTGCACTCATGAACGCCTGCTGATGCGTGCAAAGACCGGCCGCCTTCGACACATTTGCGTACCAGTGCGACGCCGCGATCAAGGCGCGATACTCGCCATCATCCATGTAACCGCGCATGACAATGATCCGGCAGTCGAACTGCGGCAGAAGCCTCAACCAGTGCAGCACCTCCTGCCACCATTCGGCGTAGGGCTCCTCCAGCCTCATCAACAGCGTGGCGTCTTTGTTGCTCCGATTGGCGGCGGCAAACCCGCCCAGAATATCTTTCCAGTTTGCGCGGCCATCCATGAGCTCGCAAATCGCCACGACGACAACGCCCTCGACGTTGATACGCCTGCTGACGCTTCCGTCGATGCCGGGTCCTTTCCAAATGGCAGGAGGATATTCCGTGTCGCTCGGGTCAAACGTGTGTTCGCGGCTATCCAGAATAACGCCGTTCAGCGTGATCTCGCGCATCGCCCCCACCGAAGGGATCGGCATGGCGCTAATTCGGTCTGCGACAGGCGGCGGAATGACGACAACTGGAAAGTTGGCGCCCATCGCCGCCTTAACTGCCTGCGCCGCAACTTGCGAGAAGACGATCGCCTGGCCTGTCGCACGCAAGACATAACGCCAGTCGCTACGATGATCGCCATCCGACATCCCGGTCGGAATGGAAGAAAATGACCAGGCGAACACCGGCACAATGTGGCAACGCGCATCCAGCGGCGCAAACCGTGGGGAAGCGAAACTGAACAGGATGCAGTCTTCGCCCTTCGCGCGCCGTTCTTCACAAAGCTGGTTGGCTTCGTCGCTGCTGGTCACTTCGTACACATCACCAAGCGACTTGAGCACCGGCGCGAAACTTTTCATCGCGCCGCGATAGTCGTCATACTCTCGCGCCCAGAACTCGCCCTTTTCCCGAGCCTCTGGGCAGTAAAGCAGCAACGCGGTCTTGGGCATCGGCAGACGGCCTGACGGCGCTACCTTCCGTTCGGACTGAAGGACAGACAACACGAACGGGCGAAGGTCGGCATTGACCGGATCGTCGAGCGACAGATCGTTTCTCAACTCGAACACGCCACCACCGAGCGGTTCTCCACCTTTCGTCCTGATCTCGATCTTGAGCGGCTCCTTCCGATCCGGATCGAGTTGGACGGGCAGGCGCCAGCCATAACGTCCATGGCTAATTCCTTGGGCGCGCAGGTCGGGACGAAACCCGTTTGCGACGGCTTCGTGTGTGCGCACGCCATCTACCCAAAGCTCAACTTCAGCAGTGTCGTCGGGCCGCGCAGGATTCCACGCCCAGCCGTGCAAGGTCGAACCCTTGAGGCCGTCATACCAACCGACCACGCCATCGGCCGCAGCCTCATCGGACGTCATGACGCTACTGTCCGGCGAAATAGCATCCCGCGTCAGCGAAAACCGGGACGTGCCGGCCATTGCGCCGCCCCGAACGCGAAGCTCCACCTGCTGTGCTCTTGACTTCACTGGATCAAGCGCGAGCTTCATCTTCCATCCGTATCGGCCGTGCCCCTTGCCGGCTGCCTGCAGGTCAGGACGGGGAATGTCCGCAAGCGCGACGCCGGCGAGTACACCGTCGATCCACTGTTCTATCTCGACATGCTCTTCGGGAAACTCCGGCCGCCACCCCCAGCCTCGTGCGATGTCGCCATCCAGCCCATCACATGTGGCCCATGAGCCGCCCGGAGAACCAGCCCGCCCCCTGCGTTGATCGGCGCGGTCGCCAGAGGTTTCGTCGCTTCGCGACCTTGAGCCAGTAAAGGCCATGTCGAAGGCCCCGCCCGTCAGAACCTCCCCGCCCCTGAAACGGAACTCGACATGCTGCGTCCCCACCTTCGCGGGATCGAGCGCGACTTTCGCCCGCCAGCCGTGCGCGCCATCGCCCACACCGCCCTCAAGCAAATCACTTCGAAAAATATCGGCTGTCGTCACTCCGGCGAGTACGCCATTTACCCACTGCTCGATCTCGACGCGCTGGGTAGGAGCATCGGTTCGGAAAGCCCACCCCGAAGCTTCGCCGCGATCCACGCCGTCGCACCGGCCCGTAAGTCCGCTGGTGGATTTCTGTGATAGGCGCTTCAGCCAACCCCGCAGGCGCGCCTTGCCCTGCTTCAATCGCTCAACGAGACTCGACATCACAGGCAGGTCGCTCCTGCCGCGCAGACGACATTTCCTGTCAGCTTGGTGTTTTGCGCGCGAAACCGTTCAATCGTCATATGGTCGCCATGTAATGCATTGGAACGGCCAGCCGTATCACGCCTGCCCAACGAAGCCCGTCAACGGTGTTATATCGGTCATGTCAACTCAAGTTAAGACCAACTGCCCAGCGCAGACAGGCTCTTGCATGCGCCGCAGCTTGCCGACCGACGCGTCGCACGCGTGTTGAGCTTATCTGCTGTGCCATGAATCTTCCCTACGACAGCGATCAGCGCGGCCTCGCATCGGGCACGCCTGCCCGGCATCGACGCCAGTCCCGGCGACGTGCAGAGAATTGACGCATTTGGCGTAGCGTAATAGCCTAAGAGCGCTGTCTGCCTGCGCCCGCAGAACTTACAATTCAGACATTGAGCCGCCGAGCATAGCACTCGCCACTTGTGCCACGTAACGACAGGCCGTACTTACGGCGAAAGTCAAAAAGCCCTCAAAAAGGGCCGCTCGGGGATAATCGGACCGGTTGCATGGACACGGCTTCACGGGCGGAACCGCGCACAGGCGAAACCTCGACAAAGGATATTCCCGCTTCACTGATCATCGCCGTTCCCTTTTATCGGAACGAACGGCTGGTCGATCCAATGGTCCGGTCGCTCATCGCATCAGCTGAAGAAATTTGCGAGGCAAACGCGCAAGTCATCCTATTCGATGACTCGGTCGATTATCCTGCACTTGCCGCAGCGCTTGATGAGGCCGTGGCGAAAATCGGCGGCTCATTCCCAGTACGGGTACATAGCAACGCCGTAAATCAGGGATGGCTGAAGACCTGCAACCTCGCAATGGAACGGGCGAACCAGATCGGCGCCGACATCATTCTGTTCAATTCCGACACGATAATATCCCCAGGCGCAATCCGCGAGATGGTTAGGGTATCGCGCCTTGATCCCATGATCGGTTTCATAAATCCGCGCTCCAACAACGCCACACTAGCCACTTTGCCGGTGGGCGCATCTCCAGATGCACCAACACAAACTGCGCTTGCCGAGTATCGAATTGCTGCCCGCACCCTGCCCGCGCACAGCTATGTGCCGACGGCCGTCGGCTTCGCCATATTGATCCGCCATGTGATCCTGTCTGAGTTCGGTTACTTCGACGAAATCTATGGCGGCGGATACAACGAGGAAAACGATCTTGTTATGCGCGCCTCGCGATGCGGCTATAGGGCGGCGCTGGCGAACCACGCCTTTGTCTGGCACGAAGGCAGCGCGACCCTGAGTGCTACCAATGACAGCATGGAGCGAAAAGAACTCAAGAACCGGGAAATTTTGATCCGCCGATATCCTGAATACCCGCGGGTTGTCAGCGCATGGTACCAAGGCAATGAGTACATGGCTGAACAGTTGCTTTCAGCTCTTGTTCCCGGCCCTAACGGGCGTCTCACGGTCGCCTTTGATTTCTCCGGCTTCGGCGCCTTCCACTCTGGGACTTTTAAGGCGGGGCTGCAGTTCCTTAAGCACGCCTCCGAGTGGCAGCAAAAATTCAACGTCGTCGTTCTGTGCGAGCCCGGAGTTTATAAATTTCACCGCATGGAAGAAGCGGGAATTCCCCGCGCCGAGCCGCATGGTCCCGAGCGCTACGCCGCTATCTTCCGAGTCGGGCAGCCGTTCGATTGGGACTCATTCCGCCGCATGGCCACCAAGGGGGCCGTCATTGGCACGTTCATGCTCGACACGATCGCGCTCGACTGCAGCCACTTATCCGATCCCTCGGTGTTCGATCTCTGGCAGCATACTATCGATCATTCCGACTTCATCGCCTACAATAGCAAATTCACCGCACAGCAATTCGAGAATCGCTTCGCGAACGTACGCCGCCGGTCGAGCATTGTGACATTGCACTCCATGGAACCCCAAGACTACGCGCCGGTCGAAGGCGCTCCGACAGAAGCCGTCCGCAACGTACCCGAAGGCTGCATTCTCGTCGTGGGCAATCAGTATCCTCACAAGGCGGTGGGGGATGCAGCCAACCAGATTGCAAAAGCCTTCCCGGAGAGACGCGTCATGGCGCTTGGCATCACCAAGGCCCAGCCCGAGCGGCAGGGCGCGCCACCCGGCGTCCCCTCACCGGTGGGGCCGCAAAATGCGCAACTGGAAAATTTGCCAAATCTGGATGGTCTTACCGTTGGCGGACTATCGGACGAGGACGTTACTTTCCTGCACAGGAGAGCAGCTTGCATCGTGATGCCATCGCACTATGAGGGCTTTGGCATGCCGATCCTGATGGCGCTTGTCCTGAAGAAGCCGGTGTTTGCTAGACGCATCCCTCCTGTCGAAGAGATTCACCAGCACACGAATCTTGACCCGAACCTGCACCTCTTCACATCAATTGGTGATCTTTTGCGCCAGCTAAAAACGCCGCCCGCATGGAGGGAGAGGCCAGAGGTCGAGGCCCTGAAGACAGACGGCGACCGGCTGGCTGGCGAAGTACTCGCCATCGTCGAGAGCTGCATCGCCAAAGCTAACTACGCCACAATCCTGGAACGCTTGCGCGCAACCAACACCGTGTTCAGCGCCTTGAGCGGACAGTCGCTTGCTGCAGGGGTCAAACACAGCAACGAGGCCGACGCTGCGGCTCACCGACTGGGTGGAATAGTAGAGCGTGCAGCGCGGCCAGTTCTGAGGTTCCCGCCAATCTACGGCGGTATTCGCGCGGTTTACAATCTGGTGCGTCAAGGGCGACGTATGTCGCGCCGCTGAAATGGCGCCGGCGAAGCGTAACAAAAGGTCAACTGCTGTTTTGCTCGAATATTTTCACGCGTTGTGGATCGGTTGAAGTCGGTCAGGTTTACATCAGCGCCTTAAAGCTCGAATAGCTGACCCGCCAGGAGGCACCGGCATGCTGACCGGCTTTGGAAATCAATTCACCACGGAGGCCGTTGCGGGCGCCCTGCCCGTGGGTCGAAACTCTCCGCAGAAAACGCCATTTGGACTTTATGCCGAACAGCTTTCCGGGACAGCTTTTACGGCGCCGCGTGCGGAGAACCGGCGGTCATGGCTTTACCGGCTGCGGCCGGCGGCGAGTCATCCGGCGTTCACGCCTTATGACAGCAATGAGTTGCTGCGCTCGCCGCCGCTAGGCGATGCGCCGGCGACGCCAAATCGCCTGCGGTGGAACCCGCTCGCGCTTCCGGCGGGGCAAGTGGATTTCGTCGATGGCCTCGTGACCATCGCGGCCAATGGCGATGTGGCGGCTGGAACGGGCTTGGCGATCCATCTCTACGCCGCGACGAAATCCATGACAGACCGTGCCTTCCTGTCTGCGGATGGTGAACTCCTCATCGTACCGCAGCAGGGCGCGTTGACGGTGGTGACGGAACTCGGCGTCATCGAGGTCGAGCCGCAGATGATTGCACTCATTCCGCGCGGCGTTCGCTTCCGCATCGAGCTGCAAGGACCGGCGCGCGGTTATGTCTGCGAGAATTTCGGAGCGCTGTTCCGCTTGCCGGACCTTGGGCCGATCGGCGCCAACGGCCTCGCTAACCCGCGCGATTTCGAAACGCCCACGGCCGCATTCGAGGACAATGAAACGCCGTGCCAACTGATCCAGAAATTCCAGGGCAAGCTTTGGACCACGACGCTTGATCACTCGCCGATGAACGTTGTCGCCTGGCACGGCAATCTTGCGCCATGCCGCTATGACCTGCGCCGCTTCAATACGATCAACACCGTGTCTTACGATCACCCCGATCCATCGATCTTCACCGTGCTCACCTCGCCCAGCGACACGCCCGGAACAGCCAACTGCGACTTCGTGATCTTCCCGCCGCGCTGGATGGTGGCGGAGGATACATTCCGGCCGCCATGGTTCCACCGCAACATCATGAGCGAGTTCATGGGGCTCGTGCATGGCGCCTACGACGCCAAGGAAGGTGGGTTCGAGCCCGGCGGATCGTCCCTGCACAACTGCATGAGCGGACACGGACCCGACTTGGCAAGCTACAACAAGGCAATCGCTGCCAACCTGGCGCCCCACAAGATTAGCGACACAATGGCTTTTATGTTCGAAAGCCGAAATGTGATTCAGCCCACACGATGGGCGATAGAAACGCCTCTTCTGCAAAGCGACTATGAAAGCGCGTGGCGCTATTTCCCAAAAGCGGAGTTGCCGAAGTGACGCTCGTGCGCGTTCCTTGCGAACTCACAACCGACTCCTCCAGCTAGCTTGAACGAGCTCTACGCCATGATGATCTGGACAGGCTCGTGGCGCAGTCCGAGCCATCGCGAATTGAAGGGTTACAGAGGTCCTCGATGCGGCAGGCGCTGCAGTGACGGCAACAAGTGTGGGCTTTTATTGGAAGGCCCGATTGTAATCGCAAGGCGGTTCAGTTCGCCTCATCGGTAAATGGGTCGAGCAAACCACTGGCAAAGGCATTAGGATCGTCCTCGAGGCTCTGGAGCAGGCGCTGTATGATCGCTAGCCACTTGTGGGCGGCGGGCTCGTTCATCACAGCGACAGGGGATCGCAATGCGTGTCTGTCAAGAACACCGAGCGCCTCGCCGACGCGGGTCTTGAACCCTCCGTCGGCAGGGTTGGTGACCCTTACGACAACGCTCTCGCTGAGACGATCAACGGACTCTACAAAGCTGAGTTGATCCGGCGAAAGGGGCCGTGGCGATCGCTCGACGCTGTCGAATACGTTACCCTCGCATGGGGCGACTGGTCCAACGATCGCCGGCTGCTCGAACCATCGGCAACATCCCGCCTGCCGAGGCAGAAGCCGCCTACTATGCGACGCTGGAGGAAACAGCTATCGCTGCTCAACAAAAGCCAAACAGGCTCCGGGGTTACCGGGGCGGTTCAGTGCGGTATCGGCAAAACTGGTTTGTTGTCGGTGACGCGATAGGCCAACAACCTGTCATTATGCGATGGAAGGAAAGCGATGTTAGCCTCGGTAGTAGGGATGCCGCGAAGTGGGTCGACCTTCGCGTTCAATGTTGCTCGCCAGCTCCTAATTAAGCGGGGCAGTCTGCATCAAGAAGTTAGTGCGGACCTTGTGGACGCGCTTTTGCGCGCACCGAGCTTTGACAACATCCTACTTAAGTCGCACGAAGCTTCAGAAACCTCGCTGCTGCTTGCCAAGCATGGGGCAGCCCGGCTGATTTGTACGGTGCGTCCAATAGCTGACGCGGTAGCTTCATGGATAGAAACGTTCGCATTTGACGAAGCCTCCACTGTTCATCAATTCTCCCGCTGGCTGGAGCTTTTTGAAAAATTAAAGCCGGTATCTCTGGTGCTCCCTTTCGCCATGATCGATTCCACCCCAATCGAAGCTTGCTCGCACATAGCCAGGCACCTCGGAGTGGTTGTTTCGGAGGATGAGCTTGGCGCGATCGCCGGTGAGTTGGACAAGACCGAAAACAAAATGAAATTTGATGCTCTGTCGGCTGACGATCCA
>JAUYSA010000409.1 GCA_030696545.1 Hyphomonadaceae bacterium | reverse complement strand
GCGCTGCTCAGGATGAGGGCGATCAGGCGGCGGTGGCGGTCGGTCAGCCCGGGCCGGCGCGGGATTCTACGGCGCTGAAGGCGCTGCCCAGGCGGCGGTAGAAGTTCAGGCGTTCCTGGGCTTCGCTGGAGAGGTATTCCTCGGGCTGTTTGGCGCCGGGGAGGCTTTCGGGCGGGATGTCCTTCAGGGCCACCTTCATCATGTCGCCCCAGATCCGGGCCGACATTTCGCCGCCGGTGATTTTGGCCATCGGCTTGTCGTCGTCATTGCCGATCCAGACGCCGCCGACGAACTTGGTCGTGTAGCCGAGGAACCAGGCATCGCGCCAATCCTGGCTGGTGCCGGTCTTGCCCGCCACATCCCAGCCGGGGATGCGCGCAGCGCCGCCCGTGCCGGCGACGACGACGCGGGTGAGCATCGAGTTCATGTCGGCGGCGAGGTTTTCAGGATAGATGCGCGGCGCGTTGGCAACGGGGTTGGAGTAGAGCAGGTCGCCTTTCGAGTTGCGGATTTCCTCGATGATGTAGGGGTTCATCTGGAGGCCGCCCTTGGCGAGCACGCCGAAGCCTGTGGTCATGTCGAGCAGGGTGACTTCGTCGGAGCCGAGTGTGATCGAGGGATAGTTGTGAAGCTGTGACTTCACGCCGAATTCGTGGGCGAGGGCCGTGACCTTGTCGACGCCGATCTCGTTGCCGATCTGGGCGGCGACGGTGTTGAGCGATTCCGCCAGCGCTTCGGAGAGCGTGACGGGGCCGCGGTATTCGCCGCCATAGTTGCGGGGGCGCCAGTTGTTGATGGTGATCGGCATGTCGAAGCGGACGGTGCCGGGCGTCATGCCGTCTTCGAGGGCGGCGGCATAGACGAACATCTTGAACGCCGAGCCGGGCTGGCGGCGGGCTTGCGTGGCGCGGTTGAATTTCGATTTCAGATAGTCGCGGCCGCCGACCATGGCGCGGATGGCGCCGTTGACGTCGATCAGCAGGGCAGCGCCTTCCGAGGCGCGGCGATCCTTGCCCATGGTGGCGAGGCCATGTTCGACCGCGTCCTGCGCCGCTTTCTGCAGGGTGAGATCGAGCGAGAGCTTGATGACGAGATCGGCGGGCGGATTGGGCAGGACTTCGCGGACGCGCTCCACGGCGTAGTCGAGCGCGTGGCCGGTGAAGGTGTCGGGCGTGGCTTTTGCGAAGATGAGTTCCTGGCTCTTCGCTTCGTCGGACTGGGCCTGCGAGATGAAGCCCGCTTCGACCATCTGTTCGAGGACATAGTACTGGCGTTCCTTGGCCTTGCTGGTCTGAACCTGGTTGGCGAAGCGCGTCGGCGCTTTGGGGAACGAAGCCAGCATGGCGGATTCGGCGAGCGTGAGGTCTGCCGGTTGCTTGCCGAAATAAGTGCGGGCGGCGGCGTCGAGGCCGTAGGCACCGGCGCCGAGATAGATGCGGTTGAGATAGAGGTCGAGGATCTCGTCCTTGCTGAGCAGGCGTTCGAGGTCGCCGGCGAGGCGGGCTTCCTGCGCCTTGCGCTTCAGCGTCTGGTCCGGCGTGAGGAAGAGGTTCTTGACGAGCTGTTGTGTGATGGTCGAGGCGCCCTCGACCGTGTGGCCGGCGCGGGCGTTGGCGAGGAAGGCGCGGACGATGGCCCACATGTCGACGCCGGTGTGTTCGCGGAAGCGGCGGTCTTCGGCGCCGATGAAAGCGTTGACGACATGCGGGGGAAGCTCGCTGGCTTTCACGGCGCGGCCATAGCGGGGGCCGCGAACCGAAATTGTTTCGCCTTTTGCGTCGATGAATTCGACGGCGGGTTCGCGGTTGAGCGTCCACAGCGCTTCGCGGCTGGGGAGGGAGGGCATCTGGGCGAACAGCGTGTTCCAGAGCAGGCCGAAGGTGACGAGGCCCATGGCGGCCAGCGTGCCGACCACTTTAAGGGTGGGCGGCCCCCAGCGGCGAAGGAAGCTCTGCGGGGGCGCTTCGTCGTGCGACGACAGGGTGACGCCGGACCGGAGACCGGGACGGCCGGGTGGGAGATCGGGAGTCTCGGTCGTCATCGTATGATCCCGCCAGCCTGTCTTGGTGCGCCGCTATCCGAAAACAGCCTGCCGCGCTTGCCTCGCCCTTGGGGTGAGGTAGGGCGCGGCGACCCATCTTCACAGTGAAATAGCAGCAACCCGCTTCCCGTCACGCCCCCCGGACGCAAATCCGGGAGGGAATCAACGGGAGAATACCCCTACTCGAGGTCCGGCCGGTTAAATGTCTTTCCTTTTGAATCAGGATTGAAACGCGACGGGGGTGGCGGAGGCGGGGGCGGAGGAGGCGACGCCGCAGGGGCCGGAGAAGACTGCGGCGTGGACTGGGGCGAAGATTGCCGGGCCGGAGGGGGCGGGGACGGGGGATTGTATCGGTTGCCGCCCGGCGGGGGCGTGTAGGTGGATGATGGCGGCGGGGGCGGCGAAGACGAGGGCGGTTTCGGCTTGTTATCGTCCTTGCCGCTGAACAGCGGCGGATAGGTATTGCGGTCGTCGTCGCGGCCATTGCCGCCACCGTTGTTGTGGTCGTCACGATCGCGACCGCGATCATGATCGCGGCCGTCGCCCCAGCGCCAGCCACGGTCCCAGCCATGGTTCCAGCTGGAGTTCCAGTTGTAGTCGTAGCGGCCAGCGTGAATCCAGTCGATGCGATAGAAGGCCGTGTCGTACCAGCCGCCCCACGGATACATCGCGCGATAGTTCTCATAGGCCCAGATTTGGTCGACCATGGCGGCGTAGCGCCAGGCTTCGTAGTCGCGCGCACGCATGT
>JAUYSA010000362.1 GCA_030696545.1 Hyphomonadaceae bacterium | reverse complement strand
CGCCCATCGTGCGTCACATCCCGGCTTGTCATCCCGGAAGCGCGCAGCGCTATCTGGGACCCACCCATCCGGTGGGACGCAGATCGCAATGGTTCCCGGCTCTCCGCTGCGCTGCGGCCGGGATGACAATCATTGTCCCTTTCGAAGCCGCGCAACTCGCGCGTTCTCTCGAACCAGCACCGCCCTCACTCCGCTCATCCCGACGAAAGTCGGGACCCAGAGCATCAAGGGTGATGCCCGTAACAGGCCTGCACCAGCAGCCCTGGATCCCGGCTTGCGCCGGGACGAGCGGACTTGTCAGTCCGCCAAACAAAAACGCGGCCGCCTAGGCGACCGCGCTCAAAACCATCCCCACCCCAACTCGCCACAAGCGAGATCGCGCCCGCGCGCCCTCACCCCGCATACGCCGCGATCGACCGCACAACCTTCCCATCCCCGCCAAACACAAACGTCTCCGCCACCTGTTGCGACCGCTCGTTGGTGTACAGGATCGTCAGCGCGTCCGACCCCGCCATCACGGAATCAATCTCGAAATACAGATTGCGCAACCGCTCCAGCGCCGCCCCCCAATACGCCCGCAGCGCCGCCTTGCCTGTCAGCGAGTCGACATCCTGCCCCGTCACCATCCGGATACGCGGCGAATGCAGCACCACATCCTCCGCGTAATGCGACAGGATCGCTTCGAGATCATGGTCGTTCCACGCCTTCACCCATTCGCGGGCGAATGCCTGAGCCTTGTCAGCATCAATCATCGAAACGGATCATCCCTGCAGCTTGCATACAGAACAAGATTCACGCCGGCGCGCCCCACTCGTCCGATCTCGTCGAGAGCAATGGCGTGAGTCGCGATCCACTTCTCATCCTGCTCGGGATAATCGCCCATCAGCCAATAAACGGCCCGCTTGTGCTGCATCCCATGCCCGCCGACATAAACAACAGAAGCCTCGGCGCCTTCGGAAACAACAGCAAAATCCGCCATCGCCTTGCGCGCCGCTTCCGCATTCGCATCGAACACCAACGTCGTCTCAAACCCCGCCGCCCGCAGCGCCTCCGGAATCCGCTTCGCGTCGAACGCCGCCCCCGGCAGCGAATAAACGCCCGGCGATTTCGAATAATCCGAATTGATCAGCACCAGCGCCACGCGCCTGCCGCTCGGCTCCCCCAACTTCCACTTCGGAAGCACCTTCGGAAACTGCAGCTGCTGCCACCCGCCGCTATGCCGCGCATTCGCCGCCGCCAGCCGCTCGGTGAACTCCTGCAATGTCCACGGCTCGGCCTTCAGCACCTCGACCACGGCCGAAGCAAACGGATTGCCGCCAAGCCTGTCCTGATCCTGCGTCAGCCGCCCGGGCTGTCCGGCATAATACATCAGCGCCGTCGGCGGCGCCGGAGCCGTCTGCGCCCACGCCCCGGCGACAACCGCCGCTACAACAATGCAGGAGAGAAACCGCCGGATCATGCGCCGAGCCTAACCGCGGCCCGGCGCAATTCCAACTGCAAGTGTCGATTAGAACTTCAGCACTTTCACGTAACGCACCTGCGGAAGCGTCTCGATCGCCTCCAGCGTCTTCGCCGGCACGTCCTGGTCCACGCCCACGATCGCGATAGCATCGCCGCCGGCCGCTTCACGGCCAAGGTTGAACGTCGCGATGTTCACATGTCCATCGCCCAGCAGCCCGGCCATCGCGCCGATGAAGCCCGGCTTGTCCGAATTGTTGACGAACACCATGAAAGGCTGGAAGTCGGCCTCCAGCGCCATGCCCTTCACTTCCACAATGCGCGGCTTGCCGCCCACGATCGCGCCGGCGACCGAGCGCCACTTGCCCTCGACCTTCACCTTGATGCGGATCAGCGAGTCATAGATCGGGCTCGCCTCATTGATCGACTCCTTCAGAGACCCTCCGCGTTCCTGCAGGATCGCCGGCGCCGACACCATGTTCACCTCGGCAAGGAACGGACGCAGCAGCCCAGCCAGCGCAGCAGACGTCAGCGGCTTGCGGTTGAGGTGCGCCACCGCGCCTTCATACTCGATCTCGACTTCCGACAGCCCGCCATCGGCCACCTGACCCGCAAACTGACCCAGCTTCTCGGCCAGCGCCACGAACGGCTTCAGCTTCGGTGCTTCTTCCGCCGTAACCGACGGCGTGTTCAGCGCGTTGGAAACCGCGCCCGTCAGCAGATAGTCAGCCATCTGCTCGGCCACCTGGAACGCCACATTGTCCTGTGCTTCGACAGTCGACGCGCCAAGGTGCGGCGTCGCGATGAAGTTCGGCGCGCCGAACAGCACGTTCGTCTTCGCAGGCTCTTCAAGGAACACGTCGAACGCAGCGGCGCCGATATGCCCGCTATCAAGACCCGCACGCACCGCTGCTTCGTCCGCGAGGCCACCGCGAGCGCA
Source organism: Hyphomonadaceae bacterium (assembly GCA_030696545.1). Lineage (GTDB taxonomy): Bacteria > Pseudomonadota > Alphaproteobacteria > Caulobacterales > Hyphomonadaceae > UBA7672. Next base: position 1,580 of record JAUYSA010000362.1, on the reverse strand, counting down.
GTTGATCAGCATCACGCCCTTTTTCGTCTTGGCGAGATTTTCGGCCGACAGGATATTCTTGGTCTGCTCGGTCAACGGCGTGTGCAGCGTGATCACGTCCGCGCGCGCCAGCAATTCGTCCAGCTCGACCTTCTCGACGCCGATCTGCGTTGCCCGCTCCGCCGTCAGGAACGGGTCGTAAGCGACAACCTTCATTTTCAGGCCCAGCGCACGATCGGCAACGATCGAGCCGATATTGCCAGCGCCGATCAGGCCCAGCGTCTTCGCAAACAGCTCGATGCCGATATAATCCTTCTTCGGCCATTCGCCCGCGATGGTGCGCTGGCTGGCTGATGGGATCTGGCGCGCCGCCGAGAACATCATCGCGATTGCATGCTCCGCCGTTGTGATGGCGTTGCCGAACGGCGTGTTCATCACGATCACGCCCTTGGCGGTCGCCGCCTTTACGTCAACGTTGTCGACGCCGATACCCGCGCGGCCGATGACTTTCAGCTTCGTGCCCGCCGCGATCACATCCTTGTCCGGCTTGCAGGCCGAGCGCACGGCGAGCCCGTCATACTCGCCGATGATCTTGATCAGCTCGTCCTTCTTGAGCCCGACCTTGAAGTCGACCTCGATGCCGCGGTTGCGGAAAATATCCGCAGCTCCCGGCGCAAGATCGTCAGCGATAAGAACTTTTACCTTGGTGGTCATGGGTCATTCTCCTTGATGTCGGGCGAGCCATTCGGCGCGCGTGATTTTGTGAACTAGGCAATCGTCGTCGCCAAATGTCTGCCGATGCGTCGGCTTGAAGCCGACGCGCTGGTAGAACTTGCAGGCGCGCGTATTCGAGTTGAGTGGATCAATGATGATCGCGGCGACTTCCGGCGACGCGAAACAGCGCTCGATCGCCGCCGTCATCGCCTTGTCGCCATAACCCTTGCCGCGATCACCCGGCTCACCGAGCCAGATGTCGATCGCGCGGAGGTTCGGCTCGATCTCGCCCCAGTAATGCGTCGGCTCGCGATGCGGATCGATAATCTGGATTGCCCCAATCGGCCTCCAGCCATCGCCCTCGCGAACCTCCGCGATGAAATACTCATAGACGTCCGACTGGATCGCCAGCTCGTGCGTCCAGTAGCCGTTCTCGTAGATGCCATCAGTGTCGAGATGATCGTTGCCCGATGAAGACGTGACATCCTCATCCTCGTCCCAGCGCTCAAGTAGCGGCTGGTCAGCAACAGTGGCGGGGCGCAGACGGACCTCAGACATGACTGCCCGTTCCGTCGCCAGTCGTCTTCCACTTGCGCGCGCGGTTGATCACCATCTTGGCGTCGACCTGTTCGTAGAGATCGTGCCCCAGAATGCCGGCGATACGATGCAGCAGGATGACGACATCCGCCGCCTCCCTGCCCGCCTCGGCCTGATCGCCATCGCGCAAGGCCTGCTCGAGCTCATCCATCTCCACACGCGCCCGTTGCACGAGCGCGGTGAGATCCTGTGGCGCGCCGAAGATGGCGTCGCCCCACTCGCGGATGGTCTTGCTGGTTTCCATGGGCAATCACCCCAACGGCGTCATTCCGGCCGGCGCGAAGCGGAGA
>JAUYSA010000340.1 GCA_030696545.1 Hyphomonadaceae bacterium | reverse complement strand
ACGTCTCGCGGATGATGGATCGCTTTTATCCGGAGGTTGAATGGGATGCCGGGATCAACCCGGCCAGACCGGCGGCGTAAGACCGCAATCTTCCCCGACAGGCCGGCGTGAGACCGGCGAGCCAGACCTGCAAAGTGTGCGGCGGTCATCATCCCGAAGAAGGATGGGGCCGCCGGTTTGTTTTTGGGGAAGCACTATCGAGCGCTAATGGCGCTGGAAGATGGCATTGATCCGGGCGCGTGTGCCCCCGCCGTCTCGCCGCGAAGACGCGGCGATCCACCTCCCCCGCCTTCGGCGGTGGAGGCAAGGCGCCCACCGAGATGCTGGACGGGCGTGGCGATGCGATCCATGTTGCTCGCCACATCTGGTACAAGACGGGGCGAGGGAGACTTCCATGGAAGAGGCATTCATGCCGGCGCTGATCGGCGCGGTGGCGACGGCGGCGGTGCTGATCATCTTCATCGTGTTTCGCAAGCCGGCGAAGTGCGAGAAATGCGGCGCGGAGCAGCCGAAGGTGCGCACGCCCGAGAACATGAATCAGGCCATGTGGGGCGGCTACACCTGTCCGGGCTGCGGATCGCAGCTTGATGCGCGTGGGAAGCTGAAGAAGGCTTAGGCCTTCAGGCGTTCCGTTCGCTGCGGATTGTTGGCGTTGAGCCAGGCGTCCGTCATTGGCGTGAGCCAGCGGCAGGCATTGTCGATGAAGACCAGCGCTTTCATCGCGTCGGGCGAGGGGCGGGTGGCCATGGCGTAGGCTTCCGACAGATCGCGCGAGCGGCCGGGATAGTTCAGCGTGAACAGGTCGCGGCGCAGGTCCATGTCTTCGGTGTAGATCTGCTCGCGGTCCATCACGAGGGCGAAGGAGGCGGCGAGGACGGCGTGGCCAGCGTCCATCGCGGCGGCGCGGACACGATCGGGCGCACGGGCGGCGGAGAGGCGGCCGGCGGCGTTCAGCATGCGGGGGCGGAAGCCGAGAATGTCGCCATTCATCGCGGCTGTGTCGATGCGTTGCGGGGCGAGCATCCGCGTCATGTTGCGGCCGGCGACGCAGACAGAGTTGACGGCGAGGCGGAAACGGGCGGGCGAGAAGGCGCCGTCGGTGGTGAAGACGTCTTTCCAGTTGAACACGGCGACGGCGACGCGGCCGATGCGCGGATGGCGGCGGCGCAGTTGCGAGGCGACGGCGGATTCCCAGCTGTCATTGCTGCGCGCGTCGGATGCGCCGAGGCGCAGGAGGACGAAGAACGCGGCGCCGCCGGGGCGGCCGCGGGCGGCGGGGCCCGAAAGGTAAACGGAGTGAAGGCGATCACCGAAGCGTTCAAGGGCGACGTCGGCAGCTTCTTCGGCAGCTTCGAGCGCGGGTTGAGCGATCTGCTCGCGCGCAATGGCGGCGTTGGTTACTCGACCCCAATGATCCTGCGGCCAGAACTCGCCGCGCAACCGAACCGTATGGCCCATACGCTACTCCCGTCCGCGCCCGGGTTCCCGCGAGGGTGATCCGGGCCAAGCCTCCCATACCTCCGTATGGGTGCGCCCAAGTGCGGGCGGCCACACAGCTGTTGCCGTAAACAAAACGTTAAGTGAGGCGCGCGCGCTTGCAAGGAGATTCGTCTGCTGAGGCGCCAATAAAGATGTGGTTGGCTGCAGCAGCAGCCGTTCACAATCGTTAACGGTATGGCGGCTGACAGACATGCAGCGCTCCGCACAAGCGGAGCAGGCGGGAGCAAGGCTCCGCCTCAGGCATGCAGCAAGATGGGCGCCGCGCTGGAACTACAGCGGCGCGGGGCGGGGTGGGTTCAGGCGACCTTGCCGCGTCCGAGCCGCTTGTCGACGACGCGTACGAGGCCTTCGACCAGAAGCTCGCGCTCGCGGTGTTGCGTGCCTGAGAGCAGGCCGAGCGTGTGCATGGCGTCGATGTGCGTGGTCATGACTTCCGGGTCGGGCACGCCGGTCGCGCCGATCGCCATGATGTAGCGGCCGAGCGAGCGGGCGGCGGCGCCCATCATCGCGTCCTTGGTTTCGTCGGCGATGCCTTCGGTTTCCTTGGTGGCCGAATAGATGTCGCGCAGCTTCTTGCGGTCGCCTGCCGTCAGGCCGAGCGAGAGCTGGCTGATCTTGGTGACGCAGCTGCGCACAGCGAGGCGGTTGGGCTCCAGTTCCCAGGGGGACGCGCCGGGCATGTCGTCGGTGGGGTCGACGAAGCGGCGCAGCGGGCCGGCATAGTCTTCCACCATGCGGCGGCGGCGGCACGGGCCGACATAGACGGCGCTGTCGATGAAAGGGCGGGGGCGATCCATAACGGCCTTGATACGCACCTGCATGGCCTGCGCGGTGAACGGGCGGACAAGCATTTCGTCCACGCCGCTGGCCTGCGCGGCTTCCAGGAAGGCCTTGGTCGGCGTGTCGGTCATCACGATGATCGACAGCAGGCGCGACACGTTCTTGTAGCCAGCGCGGATCAGGCGGGTGAATTCCAGGCCTGACATTTCGGGCAGGCGGGACGTCGTTATGACGATCCGGGGTTCATACTCGACCGTCATCTCCAGCAATTCCTTGCCGTCGCGGGCATGGAAGATCGAGTAGTAGCCAAGCGAGCGCAGAACGTCGGCAACCAGGTTGCGCGTATGTGAAACTGCATCGGCCACGATGATGTGGTTGGTCTTGATATTCGTCGACATCGGCTGCCCCTGTTCGCCCGGTTCGCGCCCTATTGCGGCTAGGTCTGCGGAACGGATCTTGGATAACAGGACGTGGTTTAGATCTCGCGGGGATGATCTATGTAAATCCGGCGATGCGATTCAGATTTCGTTAGGAATTGGCGGCCGGAGGCTATTCGAACACGATCTTCGGCGCCGGCTTGCCCGGCGAGGCGGTCAGCGCCTCGTTGATGGCTTCGGCCAGGAGCCTGAAGGCTTCGGCGGCATTGCCGTCGCCTGTTGCTGCCGGAACGCCGGCGTCGCCGCCTTCGCGTAGCGCGGAGAGAATGGGCAGGGCGCCGAGGAAGGGCACGCCCTGTTCGCTGGCGGTGCGCTGTGCGCCTTCCTTCCCGAAGATGTAGGCGCGCGAGCCATCGGGCTGTTCAAACCACGCCATGTTCTCGATCACGCCGAGCACGGGAACCGCTGTCTTGCGGAACATGCCGACGCCGCGCCGAACGTCAGCGAGCGCGACTTCCTGTGGCGTCGAGACGATGACGGCGCCATCGAGCGGCAGCTTCTGCACCAGCGTCAGCTGCACTTCGCCCGTGCCTGGGGGCGTGTCGATGAAGAGGAGATCGAGGTCGCCCCAGTCGGTGTCGTTGATGAGCTGCGAGACGGCGGACATCACCATCGGGCCACGCCAGACGACAGCCTGGTCGGGATCGACGAGATAGCCGATCGACATTGTGGCGACGCCATGGGCCATCACCGGCTTCATCTTTTTCGCGGCGGTGAGGTCGGGACGGACGCCGACCGTGCCGAACATGGTGGGAAGCGACGGGCCGAATACGTCTGCATCGAGCAGGCCCACACGCAGGCCGCATCTGGCGGCGGCGACGGCGAGGTTTGATGCGACCGTCGACTTGCCGACGCCGCCCTTGGCGGACGCCACGGCGACGATGCCGCGCGCGGGGCGTGTAACGCTTGCGGGCGCCGGAGCAGGAGCGCGGGCGGCAGGCGCCGGTGGGCGGGGCGGTGCGACGGTGCGGGCGCCGGTGGTGGCTTCCGCGGTGAGGACGGCGGTTACGGCTGTTACGCCGGGAACGCGGGCGACGACGTCTTCCGCGGCTTTGCGGAGGGGCTCGTCGGCAGCGCCCACGCCGGTTTCAAGAACGAAGCCGATCTTGCCATCCGGGCGCGCGACCAGTCCGGTCACGCGGCCGGATGTGCTGAGGCCTTTGCCGGAGATGGGATCGGCGACGCTGTCGAGCGCTGCGCGAACAGATGTTTCGAGGGCAGACGGCATCGCAACTCCAGTTCCGGAGGCGTCTAGGTCTGCTTACCGCGATCCAGTTTCTGGAAGATCATGTTGCGGAATGAGCGAGCCAGGTAAGGCGCCTGCCGGGGGTCCTTTAGCACGACCCACGAGGCGCGGAAGATGTTGCCCTTCTTCATGGCTTCGATCATGTCGACCCACGAAATCCGGCAGCGGGCGATAAGGCGGTGACGGCGCACGAGTTTTGCGTCGGCCGGGGATATCAGGCTGGATTCCAGCAGCCGGTCGTTTGCGGCTTCCAGTTCGACGAGGTCGCGCCGCGAATGGTTCCATGACAGCGAGTGCATCCGCATCACGCTGATATACCCGGTCCACGGGATCAGGCGCATACGTGCGCCGGCGAGGAGCGTGCGGGCGTAGATGTCGAAGTCCTCGCCCAGCCGCATCCGTTCGTCATAGCGGATGGCGTGGGCGTCGAGGAAAGCCCGGCGCATCATGGGCTTGAGGAAGCCCATTTCCCTGCGCCGGTGGTTCGACTTGGCGATGCTGGATTCCATGAAAAAGGTGAAGTCGACGTCGACGGGCATGGTGTCATTGCCGATGAACCACATTGTTTCAGCGGTGGACGGGTCTGCGCCGTCCTTAAGCTGCATCAGGTCGTCGGCGATTATGTCGTAGCCCGTGTCGGCGAGAGCCATCAGGCCGCGCAGGCGGCCGGGCTCGAAATAATCGTCGCTGTCCAGAATGGTGATCCACGGGGCCTTGCTGGCCTTGATGGCAGCGTTGCGGGCGGCGGAGGGGCCGCCGTTCTTGTCCAGAGCCAGAATGAGCAGGCGGCCGGTTCCGTCGTCAGCGGCGCGGGCAGCGGCAAGGGTGGCGCCGTCGTCGTTTGATGCGTCGTCGACCACCACGACCTCGGCGGCCTCGGGCTGGGCTAGAGCGGAAGCGACGGCGCGGCCGATCGTGCCCGCCGCCCGCCATGCGGCAATCACCACCGCAACGTCGCGACGTATGGTCTCGTTAACGCCTGCGGGCGCCTCGGCGCCGGATGAGGTCGGGGGTCTGGCTAGCATGGCTTATCCGGCTGCAAGAAAGCCGCCAGCTTCGATGATTCGCCGGTTTGCGGCCCGACGCGCAAGTAATGCCAGTTACCGTACATGCGCCGCCCAAGTCGTTCGCTAAGTTGTGACCGTGGTGAATCACGCGTTTGTCAGGGTTCTGGCAAGTCGCTTGCTGGGTGAAACTGTCTTATGCGCCAGCCTTGAACCGGCTTTAATGAGGGCTCAACTACTGGAGGACACAAATCCCCAGATACGAACACTCAGGAGGACGGGCCTATGCCCTGGAACGACAACAAGGGCAGCGGCGGCGGCGGAGGCCCCTGGGGTGGTGGCGGCGGCAACAACAATAATGGCGGCGGCGGCGGCGAAAGCCCGTGGGGCAAGCCCGGCGGCAACAAGCCAAGCGGCGGCGGTGGCTCGGGCGGCGGCGGCAAGGATCGCCCCGACCTCGAAGAGACCCTGCGCCGCATGCAGGAACGGTTCAAGCGCAAGGATGGCGGCGGAAGCTCCGGCGGCGGTTCGGGCGGTGGCGGCAGCCCGTTCGGCGGCCGTGGCTTCGGCGCGACGGGCCTGATCATCATTCTAGCCATCGGCATCGTCGGCTGGCTGTTCACCGGGATCTACCAGGTGAACGAACAGGAACGCGCTGTCGTGCTGCGTCTTGGCACATTCCATCGCTACGAGGAGCCGGGCTTCAAGATCCGACTGCCGAACCCGATCGAGCGTCACATCGTCGTGCCGGTGA
>JAUYSA010000337.1 GCA_030696545.1 Hyphomonadaceae bacterium | reverse complement strand
CGACGTCGCGGCTGGTTCTCGATCTGGCCAAGCCCGCGCTTGTTGCCCGCGAATTTGTGCTGGCGCCCAAATCCAAGGAAGAGCGGCATCGCATCGTCCTCGACCTTGATCCGGCGACAACACAGGCTTTCGCGGAGGCGGCTTCAGGAGAGAATTCCGGTCCCCGGCCGGTTGCCCAGCAGGTTGCGCGCAAGCCGCTGATTGTGATCGACCCCGGTCATGGCGGAAAGGATCCCGGCGCCAGTTCCCGCAAGGGTTTGCGTGAGAAGGATCTCGTGCTCGCCATCGCCAAGGAGTTACGGGAAGAACTGCTGGCCTCTCAACGCTATGACGTCGCCTTAACGCGCTCAACAGACGTGTTCATTGAACTTGAGGACAGGGTTACAAAGGCGCGCAACCTGGGCGCCGACCTTTTCATTGCGCTGCACGCGGACGCAGGAGCAAAGCAGGCCACGAGCGGGGCATCGGTTTATACGCTATCTCCAGAAGGCGAAAAGCGCGTGGACGGCGCGCGAAAGCAGAACGACTGGATTCTGGATGTCGAAGTTGATTCCACGCGACCCGAGGTCGTGAATCAGATTCTCGCCGATCTGGTGCAGCGGGAAACGAAGAACCAGTCCGCCCGCTTCGCCCAGATACTTGCCGCTTCCATCGGCGAGCATGGCTGGCCCACACTTCAGAACACCCATCGCAAGAAGGGTCTGTACGTGCTGCTCAGCCCCGACGTCCCCGCAGCTTTGCTGGAGATGGGGTTCATCACCAATGAAGCTGACGTAGCCGCCATGACTTCGGAGTCGAAACGGAAAAAGCTGGTGGAAGGCGTTGCGCACGCAATCGACCAGTTTTTCGACAGCCAGACCCGGATGGTCGCCGGACGGTAATGCGCCGGATGAGTCCCGGCTGGTTCAGGCTGCCGCTTGCGTGAGCCAATCCGCGACCGGCCGCCGCAGCTTGGCCGGCTCTCCGTGAAGATGTGCTGAGTTTAACGCGTTTTGGCCCTGTTGCCGGGGGATTCAACGCCATAAAGTCACCTCAAAGAGCGGTGATTCCAAAGCGATGCGTGAGCGGCGTCTTTGCCGCTCTCCCTTCGGCGTCCCTGGACGCTTAGCCGGTGAGAAATGCAGCTTCATATGTCCACATGGAATTGGAGAGCGATCCTGATCGGAACGGCGGCCGTTATCGGCTTGCTGTTCATCGGCGCGATCAGCTGGTTTTTCCTCGTGACCCAGAACCTGCCGTCGGAAGACGAACTGGCAAACTACGAACCGCCAATCATGAGCCGGGTCCACGCGGGCGACGGCAAGCTGGTTGCGGAGTTCGCGACCCAGCACCGCGTTTATGTTCCGTCCGAAGAGCTGCCAGACCAACTCGTGCAGGCTTTCATCTCGGCTGAAGACAAGACGTTCTTCGAACACTCCGGCATCGACCTTTGGGGCATGTTCCGTGGAACCGTGCTCAACGCCCTGCAAGGCAAACGCATGACGGGTGGTTCGACCATCACCCAGCAGGTGGTCAAGAACATGCTGACCGGCGACGAGCGCTCGGTTGACCGGAAGGTGCGCGAAGCTGTGCTCGCGATGCGTATCGAGAAGAAGCTCTCGAAAGAGCAAATCCTCGAACTCTACATGAACGAGATCTATCTCGGCGGGCGTTCCTATGGTGTAGGCGCTGCGGCGCTGAACTATTTCGGCAAGTCGCTGGGCCAGCTGACACTCGCTGAATCCGCCATGCTGGCGGGCCTGCCGCAGGCGCCCGGCAAAGTGAACCCGTACACAAACCCCGAAGCAGCAGTCGACCGTCGCAACTACGTGCTCGGCCGCATGGTCGCGAATGGCTATGTGGAAAAAGCTGAAGGCGACAAGGCGATTGCCGAGCCGCTCAAGGTGGTCAACCGTCTCGATACTGACGAAAACCAGGCTGCGGCTTACTACGTCGAAGAACTGCGCAAGGAGATCCTTGCTCTCGGTGATCAGAAGAAGCTTGAGGGCATCGACAGCAAGGGCGCCGCCGAGAAGGCTTTCCTTGAGGGTGGTCTCTCGATCCGCTCCACGCTCGATTCCAATCTTCAGCTGATCGCACAGACCGCGCTTCGTGCCGGTCTGGAAACATACGATCGCCGCCACGGCTGGCGCGGGCCGGTTGGCAAGATCGATGTGACCGATGAATTCGAAGAAGCGTTGAAGAGCTTCGCCAACAACAAGGACAACAAGCCGAAAATCGCCGGCGGCGGAAACAACTGGCAGCTCGCGGTCGTGCGCACGGTTTCCAAGGACGCGGTGCGCCTCGGCCTCGCTAGCGGCGACACCGGAACGATGAGCGCCGACGACGTCAAATGGGCTGCGTCGCTCAAGCGCGATGGCGGTGGCACGGGCCTCAAGGCTGGCGATGTGATCCAGGTTTCGCGCGACGCGACGCCGGACGTTTCAGTGCAGTTGATCACCGACTACGGCGTACCAAAGAAAACCGCCAACAATGCGCCTTGGCGTTTGCGCCAGGTTCCGGCGTTGCAGGGCGCGCTTGTCGCCATGGATCCGCACACCGGCCGCGTGTTCGCGATGGCGGGTGGTTATTCGTTTGAGCGCAGCCAGTTCAACCGCGCTATCCAGGCCAAGCGTCAGCCCGGCTCTTCATTCAAGCCGTTTGTCTATGCGGCTGCGATGGAGCAGGTCGATCCGGCCACGGGCGCTTACAAATGGACGCCGTCATATCGCGTGCCTGATATCCCCTATGTCTCGTGCGATCCGAACCAGGACAAATGCTACAAGCCGACCAACTATTCGGAGCAGTTCTACGGGCTGACGACCTTGCGAGTCGGCGTCGAGAAGTCGCGTAACGCCATGACCGTGCGTCTCGCTTCCGAGATCGGCTTCGACAAGGTCTCAGCCATTGGCGAGCGTCTTGGCATCTACGACAAACTGCCGCCCTACGAATCGATGGCATTGGGAGCAGGCGACACGACCTTGATGCGCATGGCTATCGCGTATGCCGAGGTGGTCAATGGCGGCAAGCAAGTCATCCCCGTCATGTTCGACCGTATCCAGAACCGCTATGGTCAGACCGTCTATAAAACCGACCAGCGCCCATGCGCGACCTGCGTTGGCGAATGGAAAGCTGGCATGCAGCCG
>JAUYSA010000317.1 GCA_030696545.1 Hyphomonadaceae bacterium | reverse complement strand
CCACGCCATTGCGCGACTTGCTCACAAGCCTCAAAGTGCATGGGGATGAGTGAGGGACCTGATCAATCAGCGGAAATCGACAACGCGCTCCGGCAATTGGAGGCGTCGATTGACCGTTTGGAAGGCCGTCTGGACGGGCTGTTCGAGCGTCTGGAAGGCCATCGCTCGCGTGAGCGCGAGGCCGACGCCCTGCGCGTCGACCGTGCTCGTCTCGCTGGCGATCTGGATGCTGCAAAAGCCCGTGAACGCGAACTCCAGCGCCTCGCCGACGAAGCCTCCGAGGCTTTGGGCGCCGCAATCTCCGAAGTTCGCGAGGCGCTTGGAAAGGTCTGATTCTCGCCGGGCAGGCGACCAGGACTTTATAGGAACGCAGGGTCTAGGGTAGCCGTTGAAAATGGTTCATAGTGGGCCGGTCAAAAGGTGAGTGTCGTGGCCAAGGCAGAACTTCAGATCGCCGGAAAACGCTATGCGCTCAGCTGCGCCCCCGGCCAGGAAGGCCGCCTCGAAGAACTCGGCGCCCGCTTCGACCAGCGCGTGAAAGAGCTGATCGAGGCCCTTGGCGACCTCGGCGCCGAACGCCTCTTTCTGGCGGCGGGCCTTTCGATCCTCGACGAACTCGACGCGCAAGCCGCCAACTCCGGCTCGAAAGCGCTCGACGACCGCATCCGCAACCTCGAAAACCGCGCCGCGACTCTCCTCACCGACGCCGCCGCAAGAATCGAAATGCTCTCCCGCCGCGTCGACGAAGCGAGCTAGGTTTTCCTCACACACACCACCTGCCATCCCGGAAGCGCAAAGCGCTATCCGGGACCTATTGTGAAAGCACGACATCCTCTCAATGGCTCCTGGCTCTCCGCTCCGCTACGGCCGGGATGACAAGCAGTCGTTAGCCCTCATCCTGAGGGATCGCGAAGCGATCGTCTCGAAGGACGAGGGCATGCTCACTGACATCGAGTTTGGGGGATAGAGCGATATCGAATTCGTAGGACAGCGAAATTACTTCGTCTCTGAATTCAATCACCTAGCCCGAAATAATGAGGGATAGCGCCCTCCAGATTCAACCGGGGCTTGGGCCGGGGTTATTCTCCAACCCATGACACGGCACAAACACGCGCACACTGGGCTGGTAATCCCGCCGCTTCCTCAGCTTTTGCTGACAGCGGTGCTGCGCATATTTGCGATGCTCGTGTCGAACGTCGCTTCAACATTCCAGATGAGCTTCCGCCATGCCCGCGTGAATGCCACACGCGCCATGCCTGCCGCTCTGCCCCGAATGAAGACCGGCACAATCAAGGAAACCTTAGCTGCGAAACACCGCAGCCAGATAGCCCTCATCCTGAGCAGCACGCTTCGCGTGCGCCCGTCGAAGGACGAGGGCGTGCTCACCGCCATGAGCCACGCCTCACCATCCCCCTCCGTCTCGCGTGCTGCGCACGCGATCCACCACCCCCAGCTACGCATGGGGAGGCAAGACAATCGAAGCAACGAAGGGGAATTGCCTCCATCAGTCCGAAGGACTGGGGGAGGTGGATCGCCGCGTCTTCGCGGCGAGACGGAGGGGGCACAAAAGCACCACTCTGGAAGCGGATCTCCGATCCGCATTCCCCGCGAAGGCGGAGGTCCAGTCCTCTTCAACAAACAAGCGCGCAGAGCGCCCAGAATCTCCTTGAAGCATTCTGGATTCCCGCCTTCGCGGGAAACCCGGCTGTCAGGTCTCGCGACCTAAACAAAGCCGGATCAAACCCAACCCCACCCCAACTCGCTCACCCGCGAGAACGCGCCCTCACGCCACCTGCCCAGCGGCCCAGCCCGAACTCCACGCCCACTGGAAATTATATCCGCCCAGCCAGCCCGTGACGTCGACGCACTCCCCCACAAAATACAAACCGGAAACGCCCTTCGCCTCCATCGTCTGCGAAGACAGCCCGTCCGTATCGACGCCGCCGATCGTCACCTCCGCAGTGCGCCAGCCCTCCGTTCCATCCGGAACAATCCGCCAGGCATTCACCGCCGCCGCGACCTCGCGCAGCTTCGCATCCGAAAGATCCGCCAGTCGCGCCGCCTGATAGGTTCGCGCCGCAATCTGATCCGCGAGCCGCTTCGGCACAAAATGCGTCAGCGCATTATCAAGCTGCAGCTTCGGCCGTTCGCCGCGTTCCTTTTTCAGCTCCGCAAAAACATCGCGCCCGCGCGCAAGATCAATCACGATCTCGTCGCCCTCACGCCAGTAACTCGAGATCTGCAAAATCGAAGGCCCCGAAAGCCCGCGATGCGTGAACAGCATCCCCTCATCAAACGCGGCCTTCCCAACCGCAACCCGCGCCTCCACCGAAACGCCCGCAAGCTCCCTCACCGGCTCAAGCTTCGCCTCGTCCAGCGTGAACGGCACAAGGGCAGGGCGCGGCTCGATGATCTTCAGGCCGAACTGCCGCGCCGCATCATACGCATATCCCGTTGCCCCCATCTTCGGGATCGACTTGCCCCCCGTGGCGATCACCAGCGACTTACAGACAATCGTCCCCGTCGAAGTCTGAACCTCAAATCCCTCCGCCGTATTCGCAATCGCCCCCGGCTCAACGCCCAGCTCCAGCTCGCCCCCCGCCGCCTTCAGGTCATCGAGCAACATCTCGATGATCTGGTTCGCAGACCCGTCGCAGAACAACTGGCCCAGCGTCTTCTCGTGATACGCAATCCCCCGCGCCTCGATCCGCGCGATGAAATCCCGCTGCGTGAAGCGCTTCAGCGCCGAAACACAGAAATGCGGATTGTCCGAGAGGAACTGCTTCGGCGTCGTATGCAGGTTGGTGAAATTGCACCGCCCCCCGCCCGAAATCCGGATCTTCTCCGCCGGCTTCGCGGCATGGTCGATCACACACACGCGCCGCCCCCGCCGCGCCGCCTCGATCGCACACATCAACCCGGCCGCTCCCGCGCCTATGACCAGAACATCGATGCTTCTGCTCATGCCTGTCTCACGAAAAAGGAAGAATGGAGCTGCCAACGAGCTAGATCGCGGACGTCGCCTTTGCGTCGGGGCTTTGCATGAAGGCGAGGAAGTCGTTGACTGCCAGTGGCTTGGCGACGAAGTAGCCCTGGATCATGTCCGCGCCCATCGCGCGCAGGATTGCAAGAACGTCCGCAGTTTCGACGCCTTCCGCTGTGAGCTTCATGCCAAGGCTGTGGGCTAGATCAATCGTCGACTTCACGAGGAAGGCGTCACTGTTTCCGTTGCCCAGATTTTCCACGAAGACCTTGTCGATCTTCAGCTCCTCCGCCGGTATGGCGCGCAGATAGGACAGCGAAGACAGGCCTGAACCGTAGTCATCGATGGAAATTCCGATGCCTGCCTGTTTCAGCTCGTTCATCACGTCGAGCGCGAGCTTGGGGTTGTCGATGACGGCCGTTTCCGTGATCTCGAAGCAGAGCCGGGCGCCGGAGCGCCGGATCTGGCGCAGCGCCCGCTCGGCGAACTGCTCGTTGGCGATCAGTCTGCCCGATACGTTCACTGAAAGCGTGACGTCGTGACCGGCCTTCTGGAAGATGCGCTGGTCCGCGATCGCGCGATCTATGACCCAGTCGGTCAACGGACGGATGTGGCCGGTTTCTTCGGCCATGCCGATGAACGCGTCCGGCCGGATCATGCCGCGTTGCGGATGCCGCCAGCGAAGCAGCGCCTCGGCGGAGCTGATTTTTTCGGTGCGCAGGTCGAGTTTCGGCTGGTGCGCCAGAAACAGCTCCCCGCTCGAAAGCCCGTGAACCATCGAGCTCATCAGTGAGAGTGTCGTCGCCGGATCGCCATACGCCGCGGGATCGAACCATGCGGTGATCTTGCGTTGCGCACGAGCCTGCTCGACAGCGACTTCAGCGCGCTCAAGCAATTCTAGGTGCGCTTTCGCGTCCTCCGCATCGCAGGCAAGCCCGGCCGTCACCATCACATCGACGCGGTCGCCATCTAGCGTCACGGGTCTGGATACGGCTTGTGCAGTCGCGCGTATCGTGGCCTCGGCCGCTTCGCGGCTCTGCGCCGTAAATACGACGGCGATTGTCCCGGTGGTTGCGCGTCCCACATGTAGGCCTTCGCCGGAGTTCAAGGAGCGCTTCGCAATTTCGGCGATCAGACGTGAAAAAAGGCCGTGGCCGATAGCTCCACGAATCTGGTCAAATCGATTGATGCTGATGATCGCGCCGAAGATGTTTCCCGGCGGAGCAATTTTGCGCAGTCCCGCCAGCGCTTCGTGCAAGGCGCGCAGGTTAGGCAGGCCGGTTTCCTGGTCGTGCCGCGCCAGATGCAGGATGCGTTGTTCGCGAGCCGCGATCTCGGATGACATGACGTTGAAGTTCGCCGCCAGTTCAGCGATCTCGTTTCGGCCCTTTACGGCAACCGCCGCAACTTCACCCCGGGTGAGTTGGTCAGCGGCGGCGCGAAGACCGGAGATCGGGCCTGTCACACGGCGCGAGACAAACCAGCTGCCCAATACAAGCGCTGCAAGACCAATCGCCCCGATCACGGCGATGGTGGCGAGCATGTCACGATAGTGCGCCTGGTTCATGGTGAGGGAATATTCAAGCAGAAGCCCCGCGGAGGAGGCGCCCTCCGCAAACACCTGCAATGTCTTCACGCCACCTATCGAGTTGCGCTCGGGCATGTTGATCAGTATGTCGCCGTTCGTCTCGATGGCGCGCGCCGCGAGTTCTTCACCTGCGATTCCAATGGCGCTGCCGGGCCTGTCTTCCAGCGCCGACCATTGCTGGCCTGCACGCTTCAGATAGAGATGCGCGGACAAGGGTATGGCCGATAGCTGCTCCAGTTCCCCCAGCTGTTCGCCGCCAAGTCGCTGGCCAAACACCACCCAGCCGATCAGTGTCGGAGCGCGGACGGGCGCTGACACGGCTTGATAGGTCGTGCTTCCCAACGTCAGAACGCCGGACGCGTCTGGGTTCGCGGTGACGGCGGCGAGAAGGGTAGGGTCGGCCGGCCCGGTCAATTCGTCATCAAGGGAAATGACCGATCCATCCGGGCGAATGATCATCGCCGTATCAAAGCTAAATCGCGACTGGATGTTGTCGAGCGCCGAAAGCATGGTTTCGTCATCGCCGGTGGCGACTGCCTCGCGGAATCCGAAATCCCGTGCCAGCACTTCGGCGGTTTGCTGCAACTGGTCGGCGCGCAGCTTCCAGATGCGATCGAACACAGCGGAGGACGAGGTCATCTCCGCCCGCACGGCCTGCCTGGAATTGGCTTCGACGGCTACCCACACCGCGCCGGCAATCAGCAGCAGCACGACGCCAAACAGCGCCGCATAGATGAGCGTCAGTTCGGATGAGAGGCGTTTGAACATGTCGATGCGCCGTCCGCTCTAGCTTGGCGGCGCGATGCCGAGCACAACCGTTACGGTCGTGGCTCCCGGAGAGACGGTTATGGTTTGCGTGACTGTCTGGTCCTTCGCCGTGGCGTAGGGATGCCAGACGTCGATGCGCTGGCTGCCGTCTGGCGCCGCCGTCAGTCTGGCGACGCCGTCGTCACCGGACTTCGCCGCCCAAGGCGTGTCCACAACGCGGATGAAGGCGACCATCTGATCGTGAATGTTGCAGCCGAGTGCCGCGACCCCGGTCGTCTTGAAGGTGATGACGCGCTTCTCTTCGCGACCGTACAGCTCCAGCTCGAACTTGTTGCCTTTCGAGAACGAATAGACGTGATGACGGAACTTATCGAGATTGGGAAACTCTACGGTGGATCCAACCGGCGCAATCAGTACGAACGGCGTGAACTGCTTCCCCGCCTGCGCCATCTTCAGCCCGTCGATCGGTGCAGGCTTCGGACCACCCGGTTTTGCAGGCATCAATACCACCGCATCGGGCAGGGGCTTTCCGTCGGGCGTGGTCACGCGGATGACGATGTCACCAGCCCAGGCCTGTGTCGCGAAGAGAAACGACGTGGCCGCGTATGTGAGGAACCTGCCAAGCATTTGTCTCCGTAGCACCGCAGATTGAAGATGGCGTAAAGCGAAGCGGGGCGGGCCCCGAGGTGTTTCGAGTTGGTTAAACCTTCCATGCAAACTCGCTGTATCGCGCACCCATGAGTGCGAGCCTGTTGCGGGGAATTCTGAATGTCACGACTCGGGGTTGCCTGCTTCGCCCTCGCCATGGGAACACCGCTTGCGGCTCACGCACAGGAAGATGCGCCTGCGATCAAGATTGAAACAGGCGGCAAGCTGAGGCTCACGCGTGGCGTCGCCACGATCGAAGGCCAGGGCGGCGGCGGTCTCACGCCATGGGCGCTCATCACCGGCAACGAGACAGATCGCGGAATCGGCGGCACGGCTCATGTCACCGCGGTGGAACTGCCGGATTATTCCTTCCTCTCGTATGGCGCAGCGCTCGGTCTCTTCGATCGCGTTGAGCTCAGCTATACGCGACAGGAATTCGATACGCGGGATGTTGGCGCAGCGCTCGGCCTGGGTCGCGGGTTCACTTTCGGCCAGGATGTCTGGGGCGCAAAGGTGCGTGTCCTCGGGGATGCGATCTACGACCAGGACACGTGGATGCCGCAGGTCGCCGTCGGCGCAAACTGGAAGAAGAATGATCAGGGGGCTGTCGTGTCCGCTGTTGGCGGGACGGACGACGAAGGCTGGGAAACCTACGCCACTGCCACAAAGATCCTGCTCGACAGCTCGCTGCTGCTGAATGGAACGCTGCGCTGGACCAACGCAAACCAGACTGGCCTGCTCGGCTACGGCGGCAACCTCAACGATGATCATGAACTGATGGGCGAGTTCTCCGCCGGCTGGCTGCTGTCGCCTGATATCGTCGTCGGCGCGGAGTATCGGATGAAGCCGGACAACCTCGCGATCGCCAGGGAAGATGATTGGGTGGACATCTACGCCGCCTGGGCAATCAACCATCACTTCACGCTCACTGGCGCTTATGTCGATCTTGGGTCCATCGCGACGTTCGACGATCAGCGCGGCGTCTATCTTTCACTGCAGGCGGGGTTCTGATCATGCGCATGGCTTTTATTTGCGCCCTTTCTGCGATCCTCCTCGCCGCACCCGCCTTTGGCCAGCCGCCTTCGCCGGTTCCTCCCGGCGAGGAGGAAGTCGATCCCTACACAATCTCCGACGCCAATGCCGGCGCGACGCCAGTTGGCGGACAGGAACTGTTCGCCGCTTTCCATGGACATGAAGGGATCAGCCGGATTGTGGATGATCTCGTCGAACAAGTGCAGAAGGATTCTCGGTTGACCGAGATCTTCAAGGCGTCGGATTTTGTGCGCTTGAAACGTACGCTCAAGGAGCAGTTCTGCTACATACTCAACGGCGGGTGCTCCTACACGGGACGCGACATGAAGTCAGTCCACGCCGATCACGGGGTCACGACCGCAGAGTTCAACGCCCTCGTCGAAGTCCTCCAGGCGGCGATGACCCGGGAAGGCGTGGCGTTCTCAGCCCAGAACCGGCTACTGGCAAAACTCGCGCCTATGAAACGCGATACCGCGACCCGCTAGAGCGCGCGTTCCAGATGTTCCGTCCAGCGCGCCGGTTGGCCGGACCTCCAAGCTCTACAACTCGCTGATATGATCCAAAGGCCAGTGAAGCACGATCTGCATGTCGAGAAATGCGGCCGCCGCCATAGGTCCGTTGATCAGTAGCCCCGTGGCCGGAAAGAGTGGTGCTGCCTAGGTGACTTGAACACCTGACCCCCGCATTACGAATCCAGACAGAGCGTTCGCAGTCGGCTGAGTCGACATGCATCAGCGCCTGCCACCTTCCATATCCGGCTGTAGCATCGCGTGGCAATTCTGCCAGTGCCACAAGGGTTTGCAGCGATACTCACAGTCCGCAAATCCATCAGACGAGGAAGGTTCGATGGCAATTTACGTTTCCTCCTGTTTCCTCAAATCACCTCCGATTCCCGTGCACGGTGATGCCCAGGTGATGCCCAGAAATCTCGCGCTAGGGTCTCAGAAATAGAGCAAAAACGGGGGTTCCGGTGCGCCTGACCAAACGATCTGTCGATGCGGTGATGCCCGAAGCGGTGGATCGCATCTATTGGGACGACGAGCTTCCGATGTTCGGACTTCGCGTCAGGCCCGCTGGCAAGAAGACATTCGTCGTTCAGTATCGTGTGGGCGGCGGTCGCAAGGCGAGGCTCAGGAAACTCACCGTCGGCGTCTACGGAACATCGACCGTGGACGAGGCCCGGATTGAAGCCAAAGCGGTTCTGCGGAAAGCGGGGCTAGGGGAAGATCCAGCGGAGGAGCGCCTTCGCCATCGGACGGCTGCAACGGTTGCCGAGCTCATCGACATCTGGTCGACAACGGGTGTCACGACCAATCGACGGACCGGCGAAGCTCGCTCCCCGCAGAATATCGCTAACGAGGTGGCGCAGGCCAATCATCACCTGAAACCCCTGATTGGACACCGCGCCGTCGTCGATCTGACGAGAAGTGACATCGAGCACCTTCGCAATCAGATCGCCAAGGGAGACTCTCGCACCAAGCGGAAGGGTAGGAAGCGGGGCCTCGTCAACGTCAAGGGAGGTGCAGGCACAGCTGCCCGTACGATCCGCCTGCTGTCGTCAATCCTGTCCTTCGCAGTGGATCAAAGGCTGATTGAGCGGAATCCGGCATTGGGGGTCAAACTGGCTCCAAGCCAGAAGCGGCACCGCTACCTAAGCGCAGCTGAGATCAGACAGCTCGGTCAGGCGCTCGATACGCCCGCTGCCTCGCCAACAGCTGGCAAGGCAGCAACCATCATCCGGCTCCTCATCCTGACGGGTGCGCGTCGCGGCGAGATTGAAGCCCTGAAATGGCCCGAAGTGGACTTTGAGTTCGGGATGCTCCGGCTCGAGAGCAGCAAGACCGGCGCAAAGATCATTCCTCTGGCCGGTGCTGCCATCGACCTGCTGGTGGCCGAGCGCGAATGGGCGAACGACAATGCAAAGTGGGTGTTTCCGGCCGCGCGCTCGGACGGGCACTTCGATGGACTCTCGAAGGAGTGGTGTCGCATCCGCAAGGCGGCCGGCATCGGCGATGTCCGCATTCACGACTTGAGGCACACGTTCGCCAGCGTTGGTGCGAGTGGTGGGGTTGGGCTTCCGCTCATCGGCGGTATCCTCGGTCACCGACAGGCGTCCACAACGCAGCGGTATGCGCACCTGGCAGACACGCCGCTTCGGCGAGCTGCCGATGAAATCGGGCGTCAGATCGCTGCGAAGCTTGCTGCGCCGGCATTGAAAGATGACCGCTGTGTCGCGCGCACGAAAGCGGAGGCGAGGCCATAGCAGACACTTACCTGCGTCGAGGCCAAGCAGTTAGACAGTAGCATGCTCGCGGAAAATGAGAGCAAACGGTGATCAAATGGGCAAGTCCATTGCCCGTCGGTCCGTTGTAAGCCGCTCGATGGCGAGCTGATCATGGATGCGTAGCGATACCGACGAACTGATTACGCAGCTGCTTCACTGGGGCCATCATCGCCCGACCCAAGCCATTCTGGCCATACGGAGGCGAGAACGCTCAGGTTTGCCGGATCAGCACAAAACCCGCAGTCGGCCGCGCGGCCATAGACGCGGCGGGCCAATTTGTGCGGCGGTCGCCACGGATCAAGCGTAAGATAGTGCGACTGTGTCGCCGCCTCGCGGTCAGCGCTGAATTTCAAGAGTTCGAGAGCCAGCAGCGCCCCGGCCAAATTTGAAACGAAAGCAAAAGGAGCCAGTGCCTGCTCTCCCGCGTTCGTGAGAAGCGACTGTGCGCCGCACAGCTGCTTGTAGAGGCTGGTCAGCTGCGTATTGATCAACGCTGCTTCATCAAGGCCAGGATGGATGCCGCATAGCTTGCGGGCTAGTGTGGCATCGATGAAGTCCTGCTTTACCTCGGCCACGGAGATGCCAAGGCCTTCGGCAATGCTGAGCTCACGTTCGTCTTCCGCAGGATTGTGCTTGTAGATACAGGCGAGGCAGGCCCCATCCGTCGGTTGGGCGTGGCTGTGAACCACCACAGACGTAACGTCAGTCGTCGAGGCGTCCAGAACTTCCAGCGGGAGTCCATTCTGAATCACCCGGCGGGCAGCGCGGCTATCGACCGTGACGATCGCTTGTTTGACCCGTTGTCTCGCTCGGACGACAGCGTCGAATGAGCCGACAAACGGAACCAGTTCAAGATTGCCGATACGAACGTTTCGGGCGAGCACCTCGGCCTTGTTTTCTCCCAAGTCGGCCTCGGTGAACAGAAGACAGCGGTTGAGATTGCCCTTGGATACTGTCTTGGGGTCAACGATCAGCAAGCGACCCGTCAGCAACAGCTCTTCAGCCGCCCAGAGAAACCCGTTCGCCACGCCGCCGCCGCCGACAAGAACGCTAGCGCTCATGTCGATCGCCTGATTGGCCAGTGCTGGCGTGATGCCGAGCTTCGCGAAATCCACGGCAAAGGGGCGGGGTAGAGCAGCGCAATGCTCGCCGCCGCGCCATTCGGAGAGGATGTAGCCGGCTGCATAGCAGGCCGCGATTTTCATCGCGACATCAGGCGGCATGTCACCAGCTGGCGCGCGGCCAGAATTCGATGGCGACCATGCGACCATGCCCTGTGCATCAATTGTCGCCAGTATTTGGAGCGGGGCTTGACCCGCGGGTGGTCCGTTGATCGCAAACTCGAGATCGGGCTGATCTTCGATCGCGACCACCTCGACAGTCAGGCCGACGACCTGTTTGATCAGCAAGGCAAGCCGCTCGCCAGCCGATCCTGTGGCAGAGATGGCGACGCGCCATTTCAATTTCTGAACGGCTTCATCCTCTGACAACCCCATCAACTTCATCAACGTGCGAGCGTTCTCTTGCTCAGGCGTCAGCATCTTGAATCCTCACGATCGCCGGCAGCGTGTCTGGCAAGATCTGCTCCCAGCGATCAGTTGCCGACAACGCGAACGCCGCCACGGCGTCGAGAAACCCAGCTGTCCCGAGGCCAGATCCGAAATTCGGAACGACCAGTGAAATAGCGCCCTGGTGGCGAACAATGGCCCATTCGTCATCCACGTGCGAATGGAATGTCAAACGGCGCCGGAACGGGACCCCGTATAGGATTGCAAAAGGGACCCCGCCTGACGCTCGGATTGGAGCGCATCGGCTGCGGCGTCGCGGAGCCGTAGGCGGAGCGACGGCGCAGCCGATGACGATGGTTTGCTGAAGCCTCAGGCGCGGTTCTTGAACCGCCAGCTTTCATTGCCGGTCTCGAGGATGTCGCAGTGATGCGTCAGCCGGTCGAGCAGCGCGGTGGTCATCTTGGCGTCGCCGAACACCGAGGGCCACTCCCCGAACGCGAGGTTGGTGGTGACGATGACCGAGGTCTGCTCGTAGAGCCGGCTGACCAGGTGGAACAGGAGCTGACCACCGGACTGAGCGAACGGCAGGTAGCCAAGTTCGTCGAGGATGATGAAGTCCATACGGGAGAGATAATCGGCCATGCGGCCCTGCCTTCCGGCGCGGGTCTCGGCCTCGAGTTTGTTGACCAGATCGACGGTGTTGAAGAACCGGCCGCGAGCGCCAGCGCGGATGCAGGCTCGTGCGATGGCGATGGCCAGATGCGTCTTGCCAGTCCCTGTGCCGCCGACCAGAACGACGTTGCGCTGATGGTTCAGGAAGTCGCCTCCGGCGAGGTCGCGCACCAGGGTCTCGTTGACCGGCGCGCCGTCGAACGTGAAGTCATCGATGTCCTTCGCCAACGGCAGCTTGGCGATGGTGATCTGGTACTTGATCGAGCGCGCCTGCTTCTCGGTGATCTCGGCGGTGAGCAGGTCGCCGACGATCCGCTGGGGCTCGTGCTGGCGCTTGACCGCGGTGGCGATGATCTCGTCGAACGCAGACTTCATGCCATAGAGCTTGAGCTCGCCCATGGCGGACATGATCTCGGAACGTTCCATCACACAGCTCTCCTCAGGTTGTCGTATCGAGCGCAGTCGGCGACCGGCGCATGCCGCAGGCGGAGCGCATCGGGCGTCATGATGGTGATCGCGGGCTCCGGCTCGCGCTGACGCGCAAGGATGTTGAGGATCACGGCGGCGGAGTGGACGCCCTCTCGCAGCGCCTCGGCGCAGGCGGCCTCGACCGCGGGCAGCCCGTCGCTTAGCACCGTGGTCAGGATATCGACCATCTGCCGGTCGCCATCGCTGGAACCAGCCAGCTTGCGGCGGACGCGTTCAAGGCTGGCGGGCAGGACCCAGTCCTTGAACGGCGCGCCATTGCGCAGCGCACCCGGCTTGCGCGCCAGCACAGGCACATAATGCCAGGGATCATAGACTGTCTGGTCGCGTCCGAAGCAGCGGGGATGCTCGCCGACAAGGCGCCCATCCTGGCGCAACTCGATCCGGTCGGCATAGGCGCGGATCTCGACCGGGCGGCCGACAGCGCTCGCCATGACCGAGTACTTGTTGTTGTCGAACCGGACCAGGCAGGTCTTCGACACCGAGGCGGGCGTTGCGTGGAAGCCGTCGAACCGGCCTGCGTAAGGAACGAGACTCGGCCGCTCCGCCTCGAACGCCTCCCACACCGTCTGATCGCGGAACTCGGGATGGCGATGAGCCTTTGCGTAGGCGATGCACTGGTCCAGGAGCCAGGCGTTCAGCTCCTCATAGCTCTTCACCCGCAGCCGCGGTGAGAAGAAGCGCTCGCGCACCAGGCCGACCTGGTTCTCGACCTGCCCCTTCTCCCAGCCTGAGGCTGGCGTACAGGCCACAGGCTCGACCAGATAATGGCCACTCATCTGCAGGAAGCGGCGGTTGTAGGCGCGTTCCTTGCCGACGAAGATCGCATCGACCGCCGTCTTCATGTTGTCGTAGATGCCGCGCGTGCACGCGCCCCTGAAGAAGGCGAACGCTCGGTCGTGGGCGTCGAACACCATCTCCTGGGTCTCGCGCGGATACGCACGCGCGAACAGCATGCGGCTGTGGCAGAGCCGGACGTGGGCGACCTTCACGGTCACCGTCGTCCCATTGATGAGTACGACCTCGTGGCTCCAGTCGAACTGGAACGCCTCGCCCGACGCAAAGCTCAGCGGCACGAAGGCCGCCGCCGTGGCCGATGACTGCTCCTCCCGCCAGTCATGAACATACCGACGGATGGCGTCGTATCCGCCCTCAAAGCCCATCGCGCGGACTTCCTCGAAGATCCGCACCGCCGTGAGCCGCTCGCGTGCTGGCCGCGCCTCGTTGGTCGCCAGCAACGCATCGAGCGCGTCCTTGATCGGTCCGATCTTCGGCTTGGGCTGGACCTTCCGCTCGTAGGAAAACTCGGTCGCGCCGCTGCGCACAACCTTCCGCACGACCTTCCGGGAGACACCCAGCTCGCGGCAGATCGCCTTGATCGACTTGCCCTGAACAAAATGGGCACGGCGTATCTTCGCAATCGTCTCCACGACCAGCATCCCAACCTGCCTCCGGCAAAACCGGAGGCACACTGAACCCCATCGTCACCGGGGTCCCGATTGGACGCCTATAACCCCGAAAACGGGGTCCTTATTCCACGCCTGTTCACA
>JAUYSA010000284.1 GCA_030696545.1 Hyphomonadaceae bacterium | reverse complement strand
CGGGATGCGGAGCTGTATTGCGTCTATGACGTGCTCGCGCAGTCGGGCCAGATCACCGAGATTGCCGAGGCGCTGGTCAACACGGATGCGACCGAGGAGCAGATCGAGGCGGCTGATGCGGTGCTCGGCTCGGCAGTCGATGACTGCCTCGACGTGTATAAATGGGACGACAGCGCGGTGGAGTATGCCGCTGCGCTTGGGATGCACGGTTCTGTCGTTGACGTGCTCACGAGCCAGATGATGGCCGATGGCGTCGCCGAGGAAGCGGTCGCGGTGATCTTCGACGTACTGGACGGGCTGACCGACGAGGATGTCGATGCGTTCAGCGATCCGGCATGGGCGGTGGATGCGAAATTCAAAAAGCGGATGAACCGCACGCTGATCGTGGCCGGACTGCCCGAAGAGGAAGCGGTGCTGGATAATTCCATGCTGGTGATGGAATCGTCGGTGCTGGCGGCGCAGGCGCTTATCAGCTGGCTGGATATTGAAGCGCCGGAGGCGGACGCTGCGCCTGCGGCTGTGCCTGCCGCGGCGGCGCCGAAGACGTCGAACAAGTCGAAGCGTGATCCGGTCGGCAGGCTGGCGGGCACGGGGACCGGCTTCTATATCGCACCGGCGGGCTATCTCGTGACGAACGCGCACGTGGTGGAGGGCTGCAAGCGGGTGACGCTGAAAAGCGGAGACGTGTTGCAGGTGCTCGACGTGCAGGCCGATCAGGACCTTGCGCTGCTGAAGGGCGACGTGGCTGGGCCGGTGCTGTCGGTACGCGACGGACGCGGCGTGCGGCTGGCGGAGGATCTGCTGGTGGCGGGCTTCCCGCTGGGCGGCATTCTGTCTTCGGGCATCAATGTGACTGTCGGGACGGTGTCGGCGCTGTTGGGGATCGGCGATGACGAGAACCGTTTCCAGTTCACTGCGCCGGTGCAGCCGGGCAATAGCGGCGGGCCCGTGCTTGATATGTCGGGCAATGTGATCGGCGTGGTCGTGTCGAAGCTGGATGCCATGTCGGTGCAGAATGAAGTGGGCGACATTCCGCAGAATGTGAATTTCGGCGTGGCGCTGCCGGGATTGAAGACTTTCCTTGAAGCGAATGACGTGGCTTACCAGCCGCGCGCCTCAGTGGCGAAGATGGACAAGGTTGATCTGGCGGAAGTCGCACGGGATTCGACGGTGTTGCTGCAATGCTATCGGTAAGATTACGCAATGCGGGCGGGGCCCGCGGGAGAACGGACATGCGGACGTTGGTGACGGCTGGGCTGCTGGCGGCGGGCATGATCGGGTTTAACGGCGCGGCAAACGCGCAGCAGCCGCTGGGTGAAGAATACTGCGTTTACGAGAAGCTGACATCGACGCTGGACTACGAGTTCGTCGCGGAAGCCTATCTGTATGGCGACCATAGCGACGCCGATATGCAGGCCGTGCTCAAGAAGGCGGCGGATGCATGCACCACCGAACACGGAATGAGTGCGGATCAGTCGTCGGTGGCGTCCGAGATTGGCATTTATGGAGCAATCGCGGACTACCTGGCCGAAGACCTATTGCTCGAGGGCGTATCCCAAGATGCGGTCGACAGCCTGTTCGCCGTCATCGACGAGATGTCGGACGACGATCTTGATCTGCTGTTCGAGGATGACTGGCGGAGCGATACGGCGATGGTCGGCCGGCTGAAGGCGGCGGTGATCGCGCAGGGTATTCCGGATGACGCGTATTCGGTCGATACGGCGCTCGAGATCGTCGAGCTTTCGGCGTTCGCGATGGATGCCGTGATGGCCTACATGATCGCTGACGGGCCGGACGGCGCGTCGTGAGGGCGGCATTGGCTGTCGCTCTCGGCTTGGCGTTCGCTTCGGCGGGCGCGGCGGGGGCGCAGGATCTCAGCGAAGCTCAGACGCAGGAGGTTCATTGCGTCCACAATGCGCTGGTTGCGCGGAGGGCGACGTCGCTGGTGGCGCAGTCCTATCTCAGCGAGACGACGGTGAACGGGTTTCGCGGACGAGCGGACGGCGCGCTGGAGGCTGCTGCGACTGGCTGTGCGCAATTGTACGAGTGGGACGACATGGTGCGCGGGCTTGGCGTGGCGATCGGCACGATGGGCGCGACGGGGGATTTTCTCGGCGTGCAGCTGAAAGCTGCGGGCGTGGCCGAGGCGACGATCGAGAAGATTGCCGGACTGAAGCCGGGCCTGTCCCAGCGTGACAAGGAGCTGCTGATGGATGGCGGCTGGGGCGATGATCGCGCGTTCATGGCGCGGATGCGGACGAAGTTGCTGGCGGCGGGCGCCCCCGATGATGAGGCGATCATTCTCAACGCGGTGAAGATCCTCGAAACGGAAGTTATCGGAGCGGACTTCATCGCTTCGTTTGTCGAGGTGCAGTTCAGCTAGCGGCAGGCGTGCTGGAACGGGTTATACTGCACGAACAGCCAGTCGCCGAGCGTGCTGACATTGGCCTGATCGTCAACGTACGCCTTGGGCCATATGATAGCGCGGTAGGCAGCCCAGGGCAGCCAGTTGGGCGGCGCATCGAGGGCCTGCGTGGCAGTGTTGATCCGCAAGTCGCCGGGGATGGTGCAGGTGGTGTGCTTCCAGCGCGCGTCGGTGCTGAAGCTCCACGCGGCGCAGCCGAATACGACCAGCGCTGCCGTGAGGTAGAGGCCAAGCACGAAACCGATGATGTTGCGCATGTCGGGATCCCCAGACGGGAAGGTAGCGGCATTGACCGTGGCGCCAAGTGGCGCGCTACAGGAGTTTAACTCAGCGGCCTCCTTGCGGGATCAGGCGGTTTGCTGTGGGCTGGGATTGTTGCAAGGGGCGACGGAGATTTTCGATGACGCGTGTTTGGGCCGGGCTGGCCGCCTGTGCGATGTGGTTCTGGGCGGCGATGCCGGCGGCGGCGCAGTTAGCTTATGAGGATCTGACCGAAGAACAGATGACCGAGCTGTACTGCGTTGCCGACTATCTGGACCTGACCGCCGATCCGGCCGCGCTGACGGATGCCTATATCAGTGGCGACGAGGACAGCGCAGCCTACAAGGAAGCGATTGGCATCGTCGCTGAAGCAGGTGAGATCTGCGATGAGGACTATGGCTGGAGTGATAACGACGCGGGATTGCTGACCCTGACGGGATTGTACACCGTCCTGGGAGACCATCTGGAAGTGAGGCTGATCACGGCTGGGCTGGATCAAGAAGATCTGGACGCGATCTATGGCGCCGCGGACGTGCTGCCGGCTGCTGATGTGAATCTGTTCGTGGACGGCGTTTGGGTCGACGATGCCGGGCTGCGGCAGCGCATGACGGCGGCGCTGGCAAAGAAAGGCATCGGCGGCGAGCCGGTCATCACAGATGCGATGCACCTGATAGAGGCGTACATCATCTCGTCTGTGACAGTTGAAGAATTGCTCGCGGGGCTGAAGAAGAGCTGATCCGGCTTTCGGGCGCGAGTTGGCCGACACTCTATATACAGAGTGCGAGCGGTGTATTTGCGGAGGCGGGGGGAAGCGGGATACTATCGCGGCCAGACCTGCGCAGGAACTCGCCCATGGACGGCTTTGAAGGCAAGACGGAGCGGGCGCGGTATGACTATCCGTTCGCGGAGCCGCCGGCCGTTGGAACGACGCTGGAAGTTGCGCCGGGCATTCGCTGGGTGCGGATGCCGCTGCCGTTCTCGCTGAAGTGGATCAATCTCTGGCTGATCGAGGATGGCGACGGGTGGACCGTGGTGGACACGGGGATTCCCAACTCCGAGACCAAGAGCCTGTGGCGCACGATTTTCGAGAACGAGCTGGGCGGCAGGCCGGTGAAGCGCGTGATCGTCACGCACATGCATCCCGACCATATCGGGCTTGCCGGATGGATGACGCGCAAGTGGCAGTGCGAGCTGTGGATCACGCGGCTGGAATACATCCAGTGCCGGATGCTGGTGGCGGATACAGGGCGCGAGGCGCCGCAGGCGGGCGTTGATTTCTATCGCGCCGCCGGATGGGAGCAGGAGGACCTCGACAAGTATGTCGAGCGGTTCGGCGGCTTCGGGAAGGCCGTGTCGCAACTGCCGGACAGCTTCCGCAGGCTGAGCGACGGGCAGGAGATTTCGATCGGCGGACGGACGTGGCGGATTGTCACGGGATGCGGACATTCGCCGGACCATGCCTGCCTGTGGCAGCCCGAACTGAACGTGTTCATTTCAGGCGACCAGATCCTGCCGCGCATCTCGTCCAACGTGAGCGTGTTCCCGACGGAACCGGAGGCTGATCCGCTGAAGGACTGGCTGGACTCGTGCCGGAAGCTGAAGGGCGCTGTCCCGGCCGACGTTCTGACGCTGCCCTCGCACAACGAGCCGTTTTATGGCGCACACAAGCGGCTGGACGCCCTGATCGAGGGTCATGAAACCGGCATGAAACGCGTGTTGTCGCGGCTGGACGAGCCAAAACGGGCGATTGACCTGTTCACAGCCCTGTTTGCCCGGGCAATCGAGAAGGACAGCCTGGGCATGGCGACGGGCGAAACGATCGCCCACCTCAATTGCCTGAAGGGTCGCGGATTGATCACGTCCGAACAGGATGGCGGGACAACGCTGTACAGGCGGGCGACTTGACGGCGGACTGAGACGCATAACGTATAGCCGCGGGCCCGACGCGGGCAGAAGTTGAGCGCCCTCACGGGTGCGCCAAGGGCTGGTAAATGAGTGATACGCCGACACAGCAGCCGGTGAACGAGCAACCGGGCGCGGCCGAAGGCACGGCGGAAGCCGGGCCGAAGAAGGGCTTCAAGAACAAGCTGTTCCATGAGTTCCGCGAGACGGCGATGACAATCGCCATCTTCGTTCCGTTCTGGCTGGTCTTCTCGACCTTTGTTTATGAGCTGCGCTCGATCCCGTCGGAATCGATGGTGCCCGCGCTGCAGGTTGGCGACCGCGTGGCGGTGGCGAAGTTCGCCTATGGCTATAACCGCAACTCGATCCCGTTCGGGCTTGGCACGCTGGTGATCGGCGACAACAAGGACAATCCGAACGAGAACGTGTTCGGCTCGACGCCCAAGCGTGGCGACGTGATCGTGTTCCAGCATCCGCATTCGGATCGCGTGATGATCAAGCGGCTGATCGGCCTGCCGGGCGACCGTGTCGAGGTGAAGAACGGCAAGCTGATGCTGAACGGCGCGGAAGTTCTGCGCGAGAAAATCCGCACGACGACCTATGTGCCTGACGACAGCAGCCGGTTGATGACGGCGACGGAATATCGCCAGACGATCCCGACAGGCGAAGGCGACAACACCAAGTCGTTCCTGATCCACGAATTCTCCGACACGGGCGATCTCGATGAGACGCCGGTGTTCACGGTTCCGGCCGGTCATGTGTTCATGATGGGCGACAATCGCGATAACTCGGAAGACAGCCGCGCGCCGTCTGGCCACCGTTCGATGGCGGCGGCATTCCCTGACGCCTGGCCGTATCGCCCGACCAATCTGCCTGCTGACACGCGCGACGATGCGGTTGGCTTCGTGCCGTTCGACTACCTGATCGGCCGGGCCGAAACCGTGCTGTTCACGCTGCACGGCTGCAAGCAGGCGGAAGGCGCCGAGTGCCCTGAAGGCAGGCTCTGGAAGGGGCTGTAGTCCGGGGGGCGGAAACCTATTGGTAACGGCCTCT
>JAUYSA010000282.1 GCA_030696545.1 Hyphomonadaceae bacterium | reverse complement strand
CCACGAAAAGACATCCGGCTCCGACTTCACCAGCCAATAGGCCATGCATATCTCCCAGCTCGCGGCGAAGTTGTAGCGCAAGGAATTGAGACGGCTAGCGTCTCAGTGCTTCACGTCTTTCCCATCCAGCCGCCGCGCATCGCGCAGGGTGGGGAATATCCACGCCCAGATTCCGGCGACGGCAATCGCCCCGACGCCGCCGATCACTACGGCGGGAACCGCTCCGATCGCGGCAGGGCCGATCGCGTGGGCCATCGTGCCGGCGCGGAATTCGCCCAGCTCGTTGGACGCGGAGACAAACACGGAGTTCACCGCATTCACCCGTCCGCGCACTTCATCGGGCGTCCACAATTGCAGCAGCGTCTCGCGAACGACCACGCTCACCATGTCGGCCGCGCCGAGACAGATCAGCGCTGTGATCGACAGCCACGCCACGGTCGAAAGCCCGAACACCACCGTGAAAATCCCGAACAGCGCCACGCACGCGAACATGATCCGGCCAGCATGATCCTTGATCGGGAAGGCCGCGATCACGCCAGCCATCGCAATCGCGCCGATCGCCGGCGCTGCTCGCAGCCAGCCAAGGCCCTCTGGTCCCAACTTCAGGATGTCTTCTGCATAGATCGGCAGCAGCGCGACAACGCCGCCCATCAGCACAGCGAACAAGTCGAGCGAGATGGCGCCCAGAATGATCTTCTGCTTCCAGATAAAGCGAAACCCTTCCAGCATGTTGGACAGGGTGGGGCGTTCCTTGGGCGGCGCCTTGGGTGGTTTCGGGATCGCAAAGACAAGCACCGCACCGAGCAGCATGAAGACCAGGGCAGTCGTGTAGGCGATCTCTGGCCCGTGTCCGTCGAGAATGCCCGCGACCTGAGGCTGGCCCATGCCTGCCAGCCAGTTGGTGAACGGCCGCTCGCCGAGCCCGAGCAGAAGCCCGCCGGCCGCCGGGCCAACGATGGTCGCAGCCTGCCAGGCGGACGAATTCCACGTCACGGCGTTGGCGAAGTCCTTGCCGGGAACCAGCGAGACAACCAGCGAGGAGGACGCTGGACCAAGGAAGGCCCGCGCCACGCCGAACACGACAAGTATGCTCAGCATCAACACGGCGGAAATCATGCCAAGGCCGGTAAAGATCGCCATCGCGGCCGCACATGTTGCGGCCAGAACGATCGACAGCCCCATGATCATTCTGCGGCCGAATTGATCCGCAGCAGTCCCTGTTACCAGCACGAGCAGGGCAAGCGGCAGGAACTGAACCAGGCCGACCAGTCCGGTGTAGAGCGCCGACTTGGTGAGCGTGTAGATGTGCCAGATCACCGCGACCGAGAGCACCTGCGCCCCGAATGTCGTGAAAACGCGCGCCAGGAAATAGAGCACGAAGGAGCCGTGCCTGAAGGCGGCGAACCTGCCGGCCTCGGGCTCTTCCGGGGGGCGTTCCACGGATGTGTCCGTCATCGTGCAGCGGGGGAGGAGAGGGGCGTAATCATGCTTCTTGGCGCCCATAGGCAGCGCCGGGGCGGGTCTGGCAAGAGGCTGCCCGAAAGATCGCCAGTTTCGCCGGGTGTACGGATCGTCCCATTTGGGGCGCCTTCAAATTCGGCGTCTTGGAGCCCAGTTCCGGCCTTGGCGCGCGTCATATGACTGGCGAGGCCTGCCTTGAATCCGTGCGAAACGCTCCGTTCCATCTGGAGAGTCTATTATTGGCAGCCAGCTATTGCGTTAGCGAATTCGAAACGCGAGACAGGGTACGGGGAGCGATTGAATCTGCGCGTGATGAGTCGCGCGATCGGGAGCCCCGTGCCCATGTTCGGCAAACTGTTCAGTCTCATGTCCACCGACATGGCGATCGACCTCGCAACGGCGAACACGCTCGTCTATGTGAAGGGCCACGGCGTTCAGCTCGATGAGCCCTCAGTCGTTGCCTATGTGAACCAGAACGGCCGAAAGGTCGTTCACGCAGTCGGCAAGGAAGCCAAGATGATGCTTGGCAAGACCCCGATCTACATGGAAGCCGTCCGCCCGATGCGCGACGGCGTCATCGCCGACTTCGAAGTCGCCGAGGAAATGATCAAGCGCTTCATCCAGAAAGTGCAGGTCCGCCGCTCCTTCATCGCCCCGATCATCATCATCTGCGTTCCCGCCGGCGCTACGCCCGTGGAACGTCGTGCCATCCACCAGTCGGCCCAGATGGCGGGCGCGCGCCAGGTGCACCTGATCTACGAACCGATGGCAGCGGCGATCGGCGCCGGTCTGCCGATCGACGAACCGTCGGGCTCGATGGTTGTTGATATCGGTGGCGGAACGACCGAAGTGGCCGTGCTCTCGCTCGGCGGTCTGGTTTATTCCCGTTCGGTACGCGTTGGCGGCGACAAGATGGACGACGCCATCGTCAATTACCTGCGCCGCGAAGAGAATCTGCTGATCGGCGAAGCTTCGGCCGAGCGCATCAAGAAAGAGATCGGCACCGCGAAAGCCCCGGAAAACGGCAAGGGCATGTCCCTCGACATCCGCGGCCGCGACCTGATGAACGGCGTTCCCAAGGAAATCGAGATCACCGAGGCAATGGTCGCCCGCGCCCTGACCGAGCCAGTCCAGCAGATCGTGGACTCGGTGAAAACAGCGCTGGAAGCCATGCCGCCGGAACTTGCGGCCGACATAGTCGACAAGGGCATCGTCCTCACCGGCGGCGGCGCGCTGCTTCGCAATCTTGACGTCGTGCTGCGCGAGCGTACCGGATTGCCCGTGACGGTGGCCGAGGATCCGCTTAAGTGCGTCGTACTCGGGTCGGGCAAAGTGCTCGAGAACCTCGAAAAGATGAAGGGCGTGCTCGCGCCGGAGGTCTAGGCTTCCGCGTCTGACGCGCCCGGCGGAATTGTCGGCAAGGAGCGGCGATGGCCTGGTATGGTCGAAGACGATCGGGAGAGCCGCGCGTAGGCGCGCGTGCCGTCGTCGTCGGCCTTGGCATCTCCATGGTCGGCGTTCTGGCGATCCAGACCTCAAGCGCCGTACGCGGCGGTATCGATGCCTCGCGTGAATCGATGGACGGCGTCGCCGCCAATCTCGCCAGTTTTTCATCCGGCGTCACCGGCTGGTCGTTCGGCTTCGGCCGCAACGCCGAGGACGAAGCCAAGATCGCCGAACTCGAAGCCCGCGTGCGCGATCTGCAGCGCTGGAAAGACCTCGCTGAAACCATGGCGCTGCGGATGGAGCGCTATGAAAGGCTGCTCGATCTCGTCGGCGAAACCCAGGGGCAGGCGGTCACGGCGCGTGTCGTGGCCGAGGAAAACGGTCCTTTCGCCGCCACGCGAATCGCCAATGCAGGTGCTGCCAACGGCGTGCGCGACGGGTTCGCCGTTGTGAACGAAAATGGCCTGGTGGGCCGCGTGATCCGCGTGGGAGAATACACCTCCCGTATTCTGTTGCTGACCGACTTCTCCAGCCGCATTCCGGTGATGGGCACCCTGTCGGGCGACCGCGCCCTGCTGGTCGGCGACAGCGGATCAGGGGCGCAGCTGCTCGAACCTGAAACTCCGGACAAGATCGTGCCCGGCGAGATCTGGGTCACGTCCGGCGATGACGGCAAGCTTCCGCTGGGCGTTCGTGTCGGCACGGCGCGCAAGGATGGCGCGACCTGGCGCATCGACCTTGCGATGGAAAGCGCGCCAGTGGACTTCGTTCGCATGGTCCCGCCGCCGGACTTTGCTTCGCCCGAAACCGCCCCCGCGCTCGGGGGCGTCGAGCGCAACACCGATGAATCGCTGAAGACCGTTTCGGCCCCCGTGGCGACGAACGTGCCGCCATCCGCAATAGGCGCCACGCCCCCCATCGTTCCGGCATTGCGCCCGCAGACCGGCGCGCCCCGGCCGGCTGTAACCACGCCGGCCGCGCCGCCAGCAACACAGCCGCCGCCAGCACAGCCTCAGCCTGCCCAGGCGGGCGGGCAGGGAGGCGGTCAGTGACGTTGCC
>JAUYSA010000167.1 GCA_030696545.1 Hyphomonadaceae bacterium | reverse complement strand
GAGTTCAACCTGCTCTACGATCGCGGAACGACGTTTGGCCTGAAGACGGGCGGGAATGTTGCGAGTATCCTCTCGTCGATGCCGCCCGTGGTGAAGTGGCCCTGATCGCCAACGAGGCGTCTTGCCGGGCTTAGTCGACAGGCGCAAGTTGCCTCTCTTGGGGAGGCAGCCGGCATGATATTCGGAACGATCTTGAGACTTGCAGCAGCACCATTGGCGGTGCTGGCGTTGACGGCCGGAAATTTCCACGGGGATCGCGCATCGATCATTTTTCCCGATGGCTGGAGCGCTCCGGAAATGGGAGCGGACGGACTTACTTCGGTGACTGAACCCGGGATTTCGGGCGCCAACTGCAACGTACAGACGGTTGATATCGCGACGCTGGAGGGCTTCACGCTTGCGCAGATAAACGCCGATACCGCACACCCATATAGCGTTGATGAATGGGCGGATTTCCTGGCGCTCAAGCCAGAGCAGATTGTCCTCGACAAAAACGAGGTGCGGCCGTTTGCGGATGCATGGTTCCACATCGCCACGCTGCGACTGACAGTCGATTCAAATCCCGAGATCATCGTCCGGTACGGATTCTATATCCTGCCCGGGCGCGTCACAATGGCGGGGTGCTATATCGAGGCCTCGAAATACGCGACCTACAGCGCGCTTTTCGACACGACGATCGCGTCGCTGCGACCCTGGTAAGCCGCGCCTAGTGAACAAGCCCCGCCGTTCCGCAGGTTGCTTCGGTGACTTTGACGTCGGCTTCCGCGATATGCAGACCGAGCTTTTCGAGCAGGCTGTCGACCGGAGTAAACAGCAGCTTTTGCGCAATGCTGAGCGAGCCAAGCTGAAGGCCAAGGCCTGAACGGACTGGCTTGTAGGTCTGTGTCTGGATGTCGGATTTCGAGAAGGTGAGTTTCTTTGCTTCTCCGCTTCCGAGTTTCACGGCGATGCGGGGCAGGATCGGCGCCTTGACGCCGACGCTGGCGGCTTCTGTCACAGCCTTGAGGACGACTTCCGCGCTGCCATCCGCCTTGCATTTGATGTCGTCGATCTCGATTGCGGCATTGGCAAGCGTCACATCTACCTTGAGCACGCCAAGAGCGCCGATGTTGAGCGCAAACTGCGACGTCGAAAGTTTTGTGCCCTCACCTGCCCGGCCCTGGTAGTTCAGCACCTGCGGTTTCTCGCCGACATCCAGCGACGCGTTTGCAATCGAGGCATCGCCCAGCACAGCTGCGAGGTTGATGGCAATCTGTTGATCGCCATCGGCCAGGGCGGCTGATCCGGTCAGCACCTCTCCAATGCTGAGCGGGAATGTTTCGCCGGAAAGCAGGCTGTCGATCGGCAGGTTGGAAATCGACCCAAGGTCAATGATCTCGTTGAGCAGCACCTTGTCCGTGCCGGACACGGGGGCGGACTTCTTCAGGAGCGCCTGAATGCTTCCGTTCGGGGTCGTGGCGACCATCGCGTCAACCAACTCTCCCACGCTGACTGGCGCAGAGACGACATCGTCGAACGTCACCGCCTTGATATCGGCCCGGGTGTTGAGCATGCGGAGGAACTGGCCCGCATCGACATTGGCGCTGGCGAGCGACTCGTAATCCATCACCGTAAGCTTGCCCTTGTAGCCCAGCGCTGCATCAAGCAACGCCGCGCTGAGGCCGCCTTCGACGCGAACAAGGCGTGAGCCCATCACGACTGAAGCGGTGGTGCGGCGCGCCGCGCGGGCGCTGGCGTCGATCATTGGCGTCCCGGCCATCATGCCGGCGAGCATCACCTTGTCGCCCGGTATCCTTGCGCTGAGCTGGAGAGCGTTGAACGGCGCTGCGTTTGGCGTGAAGCGGTTGGCGGCGGCGACGCCTGCGTCAGCGGAGTAGCGGCCCTGCGTGACAATGACGTTCGATACCGGCTGATCGAGCTGTTCTTCAAGCAGCGCCTTGGCGTTCGCGACCGTGATCACGCCGGACTCCATGACCATCAGGGCGGCCATATCGACTGCCGACTGCAGCTGGCGCTTCGCCATGTAGAACGAGATCTGGTTCATCACGATCGCGGTCAGCACCGCCAGCACCATGGCGCTGAAGGCGAAGACCGTGATGACCGATCCGCGGCGGTCCCGGGCCAAACGCCTCATGAAGTCACCCCATTCCCGTCGGTGACGATGAGGCTGTAGCTGATCGGCGATTTCGGGAGCGGCAGCAGCTGGTCGAGCGTGTAGGCCGGATGGCTTGTCATGTCGTAGTGCAGCGTGATGCGGCTCAGCTCCGTGCCGCTTCCTTCGTCGAATGCGAACGTCACTTTCGCCACATCGAGGAGCGGATAATCGTCGGCGATGGCGTTGAGCTTGGTCTGCGCCAGCGTCTTGCGTTCGGCGTCGCTGAGACCGCCTATGGTTGCGCGGGCGGTTTCCGCCGCGATCTGCTGGAGGCTGAGCGAGGTGGCGAATATCGAGCCGTAGGCCAGGATTGCAGCGACAAGCAGCAGCAAGAATGGCGCGATCAGCGCGAATTCGACCGCCGAAGTGGCCCGTTTGTCCTTTACGAACCTGCGCAGCATGTCCAACCCATCCCTGTGCTGCGCCGGCTTGTGCTTTCGCCGGCTAATATACGCTAGTAGCACGTGCTAGCTTAACGTGCGGTGAAATGGTGCTTTGCATTTGCCTCCTACCGCCACGGCCCCCCTGCCGGGTGGGGCTGCCTGACCTCTGGACCGCCCTGTTTTCGGGCCTAACTGACTCGCACGCCCCCGGAACGGGCGCAGGGAGCGAAACTTGCGCGCTTCGCGCACGCTCTCGCTTAGAAGGACTGGATCCCCGCCTTCGCGGGGAACGCGGACCTGAAGGTCCGCTTCCAAATATGCGCTCTCCATCGGACCGGCGCGCGCCGTCCGTGATGCTGTCGTTCGTCCCTCCAACGAGGGAGCGGGGCGCGTGATGCAGCGCCGTGGGGTAGTCCAGTGCCGCATTGCTGCGGCGATGCGCGTCAACACGCGCCCCGGATCGGTCGTTCCTTCCCGGTATGGCAGTGCCGGAGTTGACCTCGACGTCCAGCAGGGGAAGCCCACTGGCGCCTTAGCTCCATAGCCAGTGACCGGTGCAACGTGTTCGGGGTCGTTCCGAAGACCCCGGACCCTCCGGTTGTAGCCCCGGAGGCAATGCCATCAGCGTTCGCTTC
>JAUYSA010000077.1 GCA_030696545.1 Hyphomonadaceae bacterium | reverse complement strand
TGCATTTTCAATGCACCCTACATGCTAGAACGGCCAGTAAAGCTGGCCCTTCAGCGCCCGCCTCACCTTCTTCTCGCCAGGCCGCTTCGGCGCCGGATTCTCCCGAAGCGTCGCTCGACCCGCCCTGATCATGTCGAACGCAAAGAAAAGACCGATGATGGTCGGGATCAAAACAACGCCAAGGAAGATCTTCCGCTTGGCCGGCATCCGCGTGGTCTCGGCCGCAAGCGCCGCCGGATCATTGGCCAGCGTCGCAATCTCGATGCCCTCCGGCCCCGCGAACCCGCACAGCACAAGCCGGTTGTCGTGGGAATAGAACGCAAAGCGTCCCGCCTGCCGCACAGCTAGATGAACGCCCATCGTCCGGTCAGCGACGACTTGCTCCAGCGTCACAGGCTTCCGTTTGGCGCGGTTGAACCTCACAAACGCCCACTCGGTCCCGGTCGACTCGCCCTCCGCGCCGAGCGGCGAGGCAGGGCCAAGCTGGTCGACAACTCCCTGCAGAACCTTCAGCGCCATAGTGTTTCCCGCGGCAGCAATACGCAGCAATACTATGTCTTTGCCTGCTCCAGCTGTGCATGATCAGGCATCATGCGTCGTTTTCGTCGCAACCATGGGACGCACTTCTCGGCACTTAGGGTGCCTTAAGCCTTGGTATAGAACGCAGCCATCCAATCGTTGGCTGCCCGCGCAAACCCCTGTCGCGGCTCAATGGCTGCTTCCCATTCTTTTGGAAAGAACGCGCTTAGGTGTTCTCCAGATTGCACCGCAAGCCGCCCCATCTCTGAGAGAACCGCTTCGAGAGCAGTTTTTTCCATGAAAGGCCCTATCACGGCGTCACCGTCCTTCTCAGGACGCATCATCCAATCGGATTTCATCGTGGGGTGCCCCGCCAGCTCTGAAAATAGTTTGTAAAGTTGTTCACGGCGCTTCGTTGTCTGGCCCTCACGAATGTCGAGTGTCTTACGCACTGATGCGGGAGAAAACTCGTCTCTGAGCGTTTTCCTGTCCGCCGCACGCCACCGCGCAATTTGTGCGCGGTCGCCGCGAAATAAATCGATTAGAAAAACAGTTTCTAGAATATCGCGCATCACCAGCACGCTGTTTTGCATGTAGCCTGACAACGCAAGCTTCAGGCCTGCCCCAAAGGCGTTAAACACTCGCATCCCAAGCACTTGGACGACCTTCAGGTCCTCATCAGAGGTGGGAAATTTGCGAAGCAGGTCTCCGAGATTCATCGCCTGTTCTACGACCGCGAGGTGCAGCGTGAATCGCTGGTCCTGCGCCATCAGCTCCAGCGCCTTCGCGCGTAGAAACTCCTCTTCGCTGTGCAGGCTTTTAATGTTCTCAGGCAATTCCATAGCGTAGCATCCGTGAAGTTCGATTTCGCTAGGCGCCTCTACTTCGCCGACCACACCGCCAGTTCATTGCCCCCGGGCTCGCGGAAGTGAAAACGCCGCCCACCGGGAAACTGGAATATAGGCCGCGTCACGGTCCCGCCCGCTCCTTTCACTGCCGCTTCCGCCGCCTCGAGATCATCCGCCTTCAGGATAACGAGCGGCATGGCGGTCGCCTCCGCCGGATCGCTCTGGAAGCCGCCATCCAGCCCGGCATTCGTCATCGCCGCATAGCTCGGGCCATAATCCTGAAACGACCACCCGAACGCATCGCCGAAGAATGCTTTGGTCTTCGCAAGCTCGCCGCTTGCGAACTCGACATAGTCGATCTTCAGATGGGTCATGTCAGGCCTCGTTGTTCGTGATATGTTCTAGCCGACGCGCCGCCGCAAGACAATCCAAAACGAGCGCGTAGGCGCATCTTGATGCGCCGTCTCACCGCGCCAGCAAGCAGTGAATTTCCGCTTCGCTACAATGCATCTTACAGATGCTTGAGGATCGCATCGGCCATCTGCCGCGTGTTCATCGAGCCGCCGATGTCCGCCGTCCGCGCGCCGCCTTCCAGCGCCTTGCCAACCGCCGCGAAGATGCGGTCCGCCACATCGGCGCGGCCAAGGCTCCAACGCATCACCATTTCCAGCGACAGGATCGCCGCGATCGGATTGGCGATGCCCTTGCCCGCGATATCCGGCGCCGAACCATGTACAGGCTCATACAGCCCGGGCACGCCCGGCTCGCCCAGCGACGCCGACGGCAGCATCCCGATCGAGCCTGTCAGCATCGACGCCTCGTCCGAAAGAATGTCTCCGAACAGGTTGTCGGCCAGCAGAACGTTGATGTCCTTGGGCGCGCGCACCAGGTGCATGGCGGTGGCGTCAGCCAGCATGTGATCCAGCTTCACATCGCTGTATTTTTCAGCGTGCAGCTTGGTCACTTCCTCGCGCCACAGCAGCCCTGAATCCATCACGTTGGATTTCTCGCAGCTCAGCACGCCCGGGAACCTGCCCGTCCGTCCGGTGCGACCACGCGCCAGCTCGAACGCCCGCGCCGCAACGCGGCGGATCTCGCTCGTCGTATAGCTCTGCGTATCCACGCCGCGCCGCTCGCCATTCGGAAGCTGTTCAATCATCTTCGGCTGCCCGAAATAAACGCCCGAGGTCAGCTCGCGCACGATCATTATGTCGAGCCCCTCGACCAGCTCCGGCTTCAATGCAGAAGCGCCAGCAAGGGCGGGGAAACAGAAGGCCGGCCGCAGGTTGGCGTAAACGTCCAGCTCCTTGCGTATGCGCAGCAGCCCGGCCTCCGGCCGCTTGTCGCGCGGAACACTGTCCCACTGCGGACCGCCCACGGCGCCCATCAGGATTGCATCCACCTTGTGCGCGCGGTCCATCACCGCGTCGGTCAGCGGCGTGCCGAAATTGTCGTAGGAGACGCCCCCGAAATACGCTTCCTCGATCGCCAGATCCGGCGCCACATGGGCCGCGACGCGGCGCGCTTCCTCGGTTACTTCCGGGCCGATGCCATCGCCGGGCAGCAGCAGCAGGGTTTGCGAGTTCGTGGCGGCCATGAGCGTCGTCCCGTATGTGTCGGAGCGCGTCTTAGAGCTTTTCCGCCCGCCGGGAAACCCGCGATCCGGCGAGATCCATCGTCTCCTTCGCCACATCCCGCATCACACCCCGCACCCACGCCAGAACAGGGTCCGCCGCGCGCAGATGGCTCCACACCACTGTCAGCTCCAGATCGATGTTCGGCAGCGGCGGCTCCTTCATCACCAAACCGAATTGATCCGCAAACCGGGTAGCGAACACACGGCTCAGCGTCGTCGCCATGTCCGTGCCCGCCACCGCCGCCAGCGCCGCGATGAAGTGCGGCGTCACCAGCGCCATTCGCCTGTGTACGCCTACCTTCGCCAACTGCGCATCCAGCTCCGATCCCGCATCGCCCAGGATCGAGATGCCGACATGCGACACCTTCCCATAGTCCTCGATCGCCCACTTCTTCTTCGCCATCGGATGGTTCTTGCGTAAGACAAGCACCAGCTTGTCATGGGCATAGCTCTCGCTTCGCGCCCCCGGCGGCAGCGGTGTGTTGGCCGTGGCGAATGCGAGATCGAGCCGCCCCGTCTCCACCC
Organism: Hyphomonadaceae bacterium; assembly: GCA_030696545.1. Lineage (GTDB taxonomy): Bacteria > Pseudomonadota > Alphaproteobacteria > Caulobacterales > Hyphomonadaceae > UBA7672. The sequence goes on along the minus strand of JAUYSA010000077.1, from coordinate 14,340 downwards.
GCTCGATCAGGTCAGGTCCGTAATTCTCGAAGCGGATGTCGATCCCGGGCGCCTCCGTTGCCAGCCGCGCCATCAGCGCCGGCGCCAGCAGGATCGTGTGCGTGTCGATGCCCGCGATCCGTATCGTCCGCTGCACCTTGGCGGGATCAAAGCTCGGCTCACGGAAAAACGCCTTCACATGATCCAGCGTCGTGATCAGCTGCGCCGACAGCGCCTCCGCCCGCGGCGTCAGCGCGTATCCGCCGCCCGGCACGCGCACCAGCAGCGCATCGCCCAGCACCTCCCGCAGCCTTGCCAGCGCCCGGCTCATCGCCGGCTGGCTCAGTCCCACATCCTCTGCGGCATGGCTTACGTTCCGTCGCTTCAGCAGCGCCTCGAGCGCCGGAAGCAGGTTGAGGTCGACACCGGCCAAATTCACTTCGCGCATACTAAAAATACCAACTATGCATTTCTGATATGGTCAGTCCTGGCCTACCTTTCTGTCAACAGAGAAGGAAACGGCGATGACCAACCAGCCCAGAACCAGCCAAGGACTGATCACCATCTTCGGCTACGGTCCGACCGGCATCGCCACCGCCGATCGCCTCCGCGGCCGCGGCACGCCCATTCGCGTCGTCCAGCGCAAGCGCCCGGCCAATCTCCCCGCAGGCGTCGAGTTCATGCCGTGCGACGTGATGGACGCACAAAGCGTCCTGCGCGCCATGACCGGTGCCGAACAGGCCGTCATCACCATAGGCGTCGAATACAGCGGCAAGATCTGGAAACAGGTGTGGCCGAAAGCGATGGCGAACTTCCTCGCCGCCGCCGAAGCGACCAGCGCCCGCATCGTTCACATCGACAACATGTACATGTACGGCCCGCACGACGAGAGCCCGATCCATGAAGACGCGCCGCTAACCTCCTACGGCCAGAAGCCGGCGGTCCGCTCCGAGATCACGCGCATGTGGATGAAGGCCGCCCGCGAAGGCCGTGTGAAATGGGCCGCCCTCCGTCCGCCTGATTTCTACGGCCCCGGCGTCAACAATGCCCACATCGGCGAAACCGGCCTCGGCCTCATCGCGCAGGGCAAGACCGCGATGCTTGTCCTGCAGCCCGACCAGCCCCACGATTTCGCCTACGTGCCCGATATCGGCCGCGCCGCCGTCAGCCTGCTCGACGCCACGGACGATACCTTCAATCAGGCCTGGCACGTCCCCTGCGCGCCCACGCGCACACCGCGCCAGCTGCTAGAGATGGGCGCCAAGGCCATCGGGCAGAAGCCGAAGATCATGCCGATCTCCACGCTTGGCCTGCGCGTCATCGGCATCTTCTCGCCCTTCCTGCGTGAATGCGTCGAGATGCGCTTCACCTGGAACCGCCCCTATCGTGTCGACGCGACCAAGTTCGCCAGCCGCTTCTGGTCTGACGCAACCCCGTTCGAAGTCGGCATCCCCGCCACCGCGCAGGCTTTCCGCGCCTCCGCGCCCGCCACAACCAAAGAGAGCAGGGGCCAAACCCCTGCCAGAACTGCAACGCCGTAGCCTTGAACCTCCCCCTCCGCAGGCGGATAGTCCTGCCTGCGGGGACTGGAGGGAGACGCCGATGGCGCTGTTCAATTTCGACTACAAGGATCAACCCATGGCCTCGCCCGCGAAATTCGCGGGCAGGCTTTTCATCAACGTGCTGGTCGCGCTGGTGATCGTCGCCGTTGCGATGGCCATCGGCATGTACGGCTATCAGGCGACCGAAGGCATGGCGCCGATCGACGCCTTCCTCAATTCCGCGATGCTTCTTGGCGGCATGGGCCCAGTCGCCCCCGAACTCCACACCGAAGCAGGCAAGCTGTTTGCCGGCTTCTACGCCATCGGCTGCGGCCTTGTGCTTGTGCTCGCTTCAGGCGTTGTCCTTGCGCCAGTCCTCCACCGCGTGCTCCACGCGCTTCACGTGGACGACGACGACAAGGGCTAGAGCGGCTCACCAGCGTCTTCCGCGTCCGCTTCCGGCGCGCCGCCGCCGTCCATGCGCTCCAGCGCCTTCTTCGCGTCATCCGAGCCAAGCGCCACGCCACGCTCATACCATTCGCGCGCTTTCTTCCTGTTCGCCATGAACGAGTCCTGCTCGTACATCAGGCCAACCGCCATGATCGCCTGCGCATTCCCCTGACGCGCCGCGCGCTCCATCATCATCAGGCCGGAATTGGGCTTCAGCGGATAGCCGTCCTGCCCATAGGCCATCTTGGTGCCCAGCCAGAACTGCGCCTCCGCGACGCCCTTTTCGGCCGCCGCTTCCATGTCCTCGAAGCCGCCCTGCTGTTGCGTGTAGTCCTGCGATGAAAGCCGCGTCTGCCCGCGATGCAGCAGCGCCCAGCCATTCCCGGCATCCGCAAGATCATCGATCTTCAGCTCATCGCCTGCCGCCAGCGCCGCATCGAACTCCGGCTTCTGCGCCGCCAGCGCATCCGAGCGGACCTTCGCCGCAGCCGCCTCTGCTGCTTCTTTCGGATCGATGGGCTTCAGCGCCTCGGCTGCAGCCTCAGGCTTCGGCGCCTCCGGGCCGCCACAGGCGGCCAACGCCAATGCCAGACCGAGGAGGAGAGCAGGGCGCATCATGCCAGCCACGGATGAGACAATCTGCGGTGTTGCTCGAACGACGTAATGTCGCCCGCATGCATCAGCGACTCGCCGATCTCGTCGAGACCCGCCAGCAGGCTCGCCTTGCGGCCTTCGTCGATATCGAAGCGGTGCACGTTGCCATCCGGCGCCGTCACGGTCTGCGCCGCGAGATCAATGCTGAACATGTGGTTCGGCCCGCCCGCCTGTTCCATTAGCTGTTCAACCACTTCGCGCGGCAGCACCACAGGCAGCAGCCCGTTCTTGAAACAGTTGTTGTAGAAAATGTCCGCAAAGCTCGGCGCGATCACGCAGGTCAGCCCCTGATCCAGCAACGCCCAGGGCGCATGCTCGCGCGACGAACCACAGCCGAAATTCTCCTTGGCGATCAGGATTGACGCCGTCGCATAGGCCGGCCGGTTCAGCACGAAATCCGGATCGGGCGATCCATCCGCCTTGGTCTTCAGCTCGAAGAACAGCCCCTTGGCCAACCCCTCGCGTGAGACAGTTTTCAGGAACTGCTTCGGAATGATCATGTCCGTGTCGACATTCGCAATCGGCAGCGGCGCAGCGGTTCCGGTAAGTGTCGTGAAGGGTTTCATGGAGCCGGTATAGAACGGCTTGGGCGCGATGGGGAGAGGGGCCGCGCCGCTATGCCGGCTCCGCCGACAGCACCAGCGTCGGCACGCCCAGCGTCCCGTCGCGCACCGTGAACACTTTCGTCCCAGCCCGCCGACCGGCCCGTATCGACGTGACCGCGAAATTGGCCGCAAGCAGCCGCTCATGCGCCGCATCAATATCCGGCACCCGCCAGCTCAGCCCCCACAGCTTGTCAGGCTGGTTGCCCGCGCCGCCGGAAAGCTTGTGCGCCAGCTCGATCGTCAGCTGCCCGGCGCGGAAGAACATCAGCCGCATGTCCCAGTCAGGGTTCGAGCGATCCAGCGCCAGCCTCAGTCCCAGCCGCGCGCCATACAGCGCCGCCGCCCGCTCCGGATTGGCCGTGTTGATCACCACATGGTCCAGCCCCGAAACCGCATCCGGCTTCGCGGCTTTGTAAACCAGCGGATCAGACGGCTTCCGCTGAAGCGTGAAAATCCGCACGCCGTGCGTCGCCTGTTCGTCCAGCCGCATCCGCGACCAGTACCGCGCCTTGCCCGAGTAGGGGTCAGTGCTTTCCCCGCCAACGATCTCGTCCGGCTTCAATGCCCGGCGATCAAAGGTCGAACGATCCTCAGCCAGATCATCGCTCGCGAAGATCAGCGATTTGATGCCGGGACCGTCCCCGTCGATCATCGCATGAAGCCGCCGCGCCAGCGGCCCGCCGCCCTGGGGCGACATGATCTCAAGCGCCGTGTTCTCCAGCTGGTAGATCACCGTCGCCGATCCGCCGCTGTCCGTCGACCGCCAGTCAGGCTCGCGGCCAAGCAACGCCGAATACGCGTTCTCGCCATCGTCGATCGACGGGCAAACAAGCAGAACGTGGTCCAGACCTGTGATCATCGCCCCTGCCGGAAAGACTCTAGCGGCCCAACCTGCGCACCATCCGCCGCAAAATTGTCATGTGCAAGCCACTGGTCCAGCGCGCCTTTTAGAACCGGCCATTCGGCGTCGATAATCGAATACCACACGGTGTCGCGGGACTTTCCCTTCATCACCATGTCGTTCCGGAACACGCCCTCATGCGCAAAACCGAATCGCTCCGCCGCGCGCATCGAGGCGGCGTTCAGGCTGTTGCACTTCCACTCATACCGCCGATAGCCGAGGTCGAAGACATGCCCCGCCATCAACGCCAGCGCTTCGGTGGCCTCGGTCGAGCGCTTCAGTTTGGGTCCGAAAGCCACGCAGCCGATCTCCGCACTGCCATGGGGTTCGCGGATGCGCATGTAGCTCGCCATGCCAAGTATCTCGCCCGAACTCCGTCCACGGATCACCATGGTCCGCCAGTTGTCCGTCCGGCGCATCGCGGTGAGAAAGTCCTTCAGGGCGCCGGGCGCCAGGAACAGCCCGACCGGCATCCACTCCCAGATCCCGGCATTGGCCTCGCCGCCCACCGCCGCGAACAGCCCGTCGCCATGCTGCTCCCAGTCCAGCGGCTCCAGCCGCACCCGCGCCCCCTCAAGGGCGGCAAGCCCCGGCGCCGGTCGCATCGTCCATCCCGAAAGATCACCCATGGCGCGGGAGTAGGGCGCGCCATCAAGCGAGGCAAGCAATGTAACCAACAGTCGTCATTCCGGACACGCGCAGAGCGCGTGAGCCGGAACCCAGGGGCGACGAGGGCTGTGCTTGGCGCCCCTGGGTTCCTGCTTTCGCAGGAATGAAGATTGTGAGGGGTGAAAGGGCAGGGCTAACGCCCCCGCTCATCCCCATGATGCGCCAGCCTCGGCGCCTGCTCTTCTCCCGGTACGACCTGAGCGGTTGGCACAGCCGGCTTCGCCTTGCGGTCCTCCGGCACACCCTCATTCTCCCAACCCAGCTTCTTCTTGATCGCCCCCAGCCCGAACAAGACGATCAGCACCAGAACCGTCGTGATTCCAGCAATCGCATAAGCGCCTGATCCGCACGCCACGCCAATCGCTGCGGCTGTCCAGACGCCGGCCCCGGTCGTCAGCCCGTGCACCTTCGCCCCGGACTGGAAGATGATCCCGGCGGCCAGGAAGCCAGCCCCCGCCGTCACCGCCTCGATGATCCGGACCGGGTCGCCCGTCGCGGGCTGCTCGATCGACCGGATATGCTGGTAAAGCTCCCACGCCACCAGCGTGAACACGCAGCTCGCCAGCGACACTAGAATATGGGTGCGCAGGCCTGCATCATGATTGCCGATCTCTCGCTCCAGCCCGATCAGGCCGCCCAGCAGGCACGCCAGACCCAGCCGGATGGCGATCACCCACTCTGGCGTCCAGCTGCGCAGTGACATCACGAAGGTCGAAGTCTCATCCATGGCCGTCGAGATAGTCCGCGTCCGCATCCGGAACAGTTTTCGCGCGCGTCCACGAGCGTGCATTTGCAGCATCGCCCGGCGCACGAGTCTGTGCCGATCCGGCAAATTTCATCGATCTCCGACAGCCGGTTTCAACCATCATCCGGTACCATCCGAATTGAGTTCGAAAAGTGGATCGCGCCACTCCGGACGGGCAGATGGAATCCTGTCGGTAAGTTCAGGAACCGCTGCGGAAATACCACACTGAGCCGTCGATCCGCATCGGGTGTGAATGCGGGTTCATGCTGATGGCGAAAGCGTTCCTACATGTCTCAAAGCCGTGCGTGGTTCGCCGCAATCGGGACTAACTGCCGCCTGCGTTGAATGGTCTGATGTTCGCATCGGAACCCACACGTGGTCCGGACATTCAAGTTGAAGCCCCAGCCAAGAAGGGCGGTTTGATATGAGCACACACGTTTCTCTCTCGAAGGCCGAAGCGGTCGACGCTTACTGGTATCCCCAGTCGCGCCGCGAAGAATGGCTGGCAGACGTCATTGTCCACGCCGTGGGCATCGTCCTCGCCGTCATTGGCTGCATCTTCCTGATCGCCACCGCCGCCAACTCGGGCTCGGTGAAGCTGACGGCCGCGCTGGTCGTTTATTCGGCCGGTCTCCTGGCGATGCTTGGCTGCTCGGCCCTCTACAATTCGAACACCAATGAGAAGCTGTCGAAGCTGCTGGAGCGTTTCGACCTCTCGGGCATCTTCGTGATGATCGCCGCGTCTTACACGCCGTTCATGTTGGCCAAGCTCGATGGCCCGATGGCGTGGACCGTTCTCGCGGCCGTCTGGGTGGTCGCCCTGTCAGGCGTCGCCATGAACCTGCTGGCCCGCTGGAACGCACCCCGCGTCTATATCGGCATGTACCTGATGCTGGGCTGGGCCGTGCTGTCGATCATCGACAAGCTGATGCACACGCTTTCCCCGCTGGGGCTCGGCTTGCTGGCGGCGGGCGGCGTGCTCTACACGATCGGCGTCATCTTCCACGTCAACAAGAAGCTGCCCTTCAACTCGGCCATCTGGCACGGCTTCGTCATCGCCGCCGCCTCGTGCCACTTCGCGGCGATCTATCTCGATATCGCCAGCGGCGCGGTCGTCTAGACCAAAACCACTGTAAAATCAGAAGGCCCGGGCTCAATCCCGGGCCTTTTCGCGTTCCCTCACGAACGCTCACGGCCGAGCGCACAACTTGCTGAGGCAATGGAGTTCTGGTCAGGGCGCGGCGTAAACTCCCTCCAAAGCCGCACAAAGATGCCGGCACAGGAGGAAACCGATGAAAACCTGTCTGCTCGCCTTTGCAGCCGTAGCCGCGCTCATGGCCGGCACCGGCGCCGCCTCGGCCCAAAGCACCCCCGCCGCCGACTACAAGCCCCCGCGCACCGCCTGGGGCGTGCCCGCGCTCGACGGCGTCTGGACCAACGCCTCGCTCACCGCGCTCCAGAAGATCCCGGCCGCCTCGGCTGTGACCATCACGGAAGACGAACGCGAGCGTTTGCTTGCGAAGAACCGCTACACGCTCGCCCGGGCGGACGAAGCCGGCGTGTCCAAGCTCGACAAGGAATCGAGCGACAAGCTCCTCGCCGACAAGAACCCTGCGCGCGGCTACAACACTTTCTGGATGGAGCCGGGCTCCGACTATGCCCGCGTCGGCCCGGACATCCGCACAGCCTGGGTCACAAGCCCGTCCAGCGGGACGATCCCTTACATTCCCGGCAAGCGTCCCGGCTTCAAGGTCACGTATGACGGCCCCGAAGGCCGCCCGGTCCAGGAACGTTGCGTGTCCTACGCCCGCCTCGGCCCTGTGCTCGGCAATGGCATGTACAACAACAACTTCCAGATCGTTCAGACGCCCACCCACCTCATGATCAATGCCGAGATGATCCACGAGGTCCGCTCGATCCCGATCTTCAAGTCGCAGGCGGAGGCCAAGCATGGCCCGCAGGCGCTTCGCAATTTCGGCGGCGACTCGGTTGCCTGGCATGAAGGCGACACGCTGGTCGTCGAAACCATCAACGTCCGCCAGGACCAGCGCCCGCACATCACCGGCACAGGCAAGGCGGTCGAGCGCTTCACGCGCTGGAAGGACGACGAGATCCTCTACCAGTTCCGCGTCGAGGACCCCGCGATCTACTCCCAGCCCTGGAGCGGCGAGCAGGTGCTCCGCGCGTCCAAGGAACAGGTGTACGAATACGCCTGCCACGAGGGCAATTACGGCATGTACGGCATCCTCGCCGGCGCCCGCCAGCTCGAAGCTGATGGCCGTGAACACCCGCCCGAGAAGCCCATCTTCGCCGGACTGGACGCAGACGAATAATCCACCGGGTCTGGTCGCCCCAACCCGCAGAAGGCCCGGCGCTAACCCGCCGGGCCTTTTCATGCGATCACGAACCGCGCACAACTTGCTGAGCCAATGGCCTTGGCCCCTTCGCCCGGCCTAAACTCCCGCCAAAGCCGAGTGACCTGAGAAAGCCGGCGTAGGGAGATAACGCTCATGAAAACCCGACTGCTGACTTTTGCAGCCCTTGCCGCCGTCATGGCCGGCTCCGGCGCAGCCTGGGCACAAGCCGCCGGTGATTACTCACCGCCACGCACAGCGTGGGGCAAGCCCGAGCTCAGCGGCGTCTGGACGAACACCTCACTCACCACGCTGCAGCGCCCGGCCAACGCCGCGACGGTGGTGATCACCCCGGAACAACACGCCTCCGTCCTGTCAAAGAACCAGTACGCGCTGATGGCCAAGGACGAGGCCGGCCCCTCCAAGATCGACAAGGAGTCGAGCGACAAGCTCCTCGCCGACAAGAACGCCAACCGCGGCTACAACCATGTCTGGATCGATGCCGGCAATGACTATGCCCGCGTCGGCAACGACATCCGCACCGCCTGGATCACCAGCCCTGCCGACGGCATGATCCCTTACATCCCCGGCAAGCAGCCCCGCATGACCATCACCTATGACGGTCCGGAAGGCCGCCCGGCTGGCGAGCGCTGCCTCACCTGGGCCAATCTCGGCCCCGTCCTGCGCAACGGCATGTACAATAACAACTTCCAGTTCGTGCAGACGCCGACCCACCTGATGATCAACGCCGAGATGATCCACGAATTCCGTGTCATCCCGATCGTCGCGTCGGCGGCTGACGCCAAGCACGGCCCGAAAGAAATGCGCAATTTCGGCGGCGACTCGGTGGCCTGGTACGAAGGCGACACGCTTGTGGTTGAGACGGTCAACGTCCGTCAGGACCAGCGCCCCTACATCACCGCCACCGGCAAAGTCACAGAGCGCTTCACGCGCTGGAAGGACAGCGAGATCTACTACCAGTTCAAGGTCGAGGATCCTTCGCTCTACTCCGCGGCGTGGAGCGGCGACATGGTGCTCCGCTCCACGAAGGAGCAGGTCTATGAGTTCGCCTGCCACGAGGGCAATTACGGGATGCACGGCATTCTCGCCGGCGCCCGCGAGCTTGAGCGCCAGGGCCGCGAACACCCGCCCGAAATCTCGATCTTCGCTGGTCTCGCCGCTGACGAATAACCGTCAGAACGATCTGGATGGCGCCGCTTTCGGGCGGCGCCTATTCGGTCGACAGGATCACGCTGCGAACTGTCGGATAGATCTGGTTTTCCCACTTACGGCCCGAGAACACGCCATAATGGCCAACCCCGGGCTGCAGGTGGTGGCTACGCAGATGCGGCCGCAGCTTCGTCACAAGCTCATGTGCCGCTGACGTCTGGCCCACCGCGCAGATATCGTCGCGCTCGCCTTCAACCGTCAGCAAGGCCGTCCGCGTGATCTTCGAGCAGTCGACCAGCTCGCCATGATGCTTCAGCCGGCCCAGCGGCAGCCGCATCTCCTGGAACACCCACGCCACCGTCTCGATGTAGAATTCCTCGGTCAGGTCCAGCACGGCGAAATACTCGTCGTAGAAAGTCTTGATCTTCTCCGCCTCGTCATCCTCGCCTTCGACAAGGTGACGGAACAGGCTCTTGTGCGCATCAAGATGGCGTTCCGGATTCATGGAAACAAACGCCGCCAGCTGCATGAAGCCGGGATAAACTCTCCGGCCCCAGGCGGGCAGAGGGAAGGGCACGGTCGAAATCAGGTTGCTCTTGAACCACTCGATCGGATGGTCCGTCGCCAGCTTGTTCACTGCCGTCGGGTTGATCCGGCAATCGATCGGCCCGGCCATCAGCGTCAGAGAGCGCGGCTCGCATGGATGTTTCTGCGCCGCCATCACAGCCGTCGCCGTCAGCGCCTGCACGCAAGGCTGGCAAACCGCCACCACGTGTGCTCCCGGCCCAAGGTGCTCCAGCATCTTGATCAGGTAGTCGACATATTCCTCGAACCCGAACCGGCCCTGCACCAGCGGCACTTCGCGCGCGTTCTTCCAGTCGGTGATGTAAACGTCATGGTCCTGCAGCAGCGTCTTCACCGTGTTGCGCAGGAGCGTGGCAAAGTGTCCCGACAGCGGCGCAACAAGCAGCACGCGCGGCTGGGGCGAATCGATATCCTTCCGGAAATGCAGCAGCCGCCCGAACGGCAGGTCCAGCGCCGTCTCCTCGACGACCAGCGCCTCGCGGTTCTCGACCTGCACCGATTTAATGCCGAATGGCTGGGAAACGTGGGTCAGCTTGGCGCGGGTCGCCATCTCCAGCGCGGCCATCATCTGGCGCGCTGCAGGCGAGTCCGCAGCCCCGTTCATGGCCGATCGCATCTGCAGCGCGGCAAGCGCAGCAGCGCGAAACGGCGCCGAAGCCTGCATCTGGGCCTCGTAAATGTGGTACCACATATCCCGTTACGCTCTATTCTTAGGCAGATGCGTGACCCATCCAGCTTCCTTAGCGAAGCCTAGTTCCCGACTGACTGCACTGCGACATACGATTGCATAATTGAATTAAGGGCAAGGAAAGTGCCGTGATGGCAGGCGCTAAGCTGACGATTTCGAGCAGGAATTACTCCTCCTGGTCCCTCCGGGCCTGGCTTTTCTGCCAATTGGCGGAATTGGACGTGGAGGTGGAGAGCGTTTCGATCGACGATCCTAACGCCCGGGCGGAGCTTCTGTTGCTCAGTCCGACAGTCCTCACCCCCCGTCTCGACCACAAAGGCGCGAGTATCTGGGATACGATCGCGATCGCGGAGTATCTTGAGGAAGAATTCCCCAACAAGGGGTTGTTGCCCCTCGACAAGAAGCCTCGCTCCCACGCCCGTTCGATCATCGGCGAGATGCACGGCGGTTTCTACAATCTCCGCTCGGCCCTGCCGATGAACCTGCGCGCCCGCTATCCCGGCTTTCGGGTCTTCACCGGCGCCAAGGGCGATATCCGCCGTGTGCTGACGATCTGGAATGAGTGCTTCGACCAGTACGGCGGCAAATTCCTCTTCGGCGACAAGCCCACCCTGGCCGACGCCATGTACGCCCCCGTCTGCACCCGCTTCCTCACCTACGACGTCGCCCTCGAAGGCAAAGCCGCCCAATACCGCGACCGCATCCTGGACTGGGCGCCAATGAAGGAATGGTTCGAGGAATCGAAAGCCGAACCGATGGAAATCGAAGAACTCGACATCGAGTTCTGAGGGCTGGGCGCGTGCGTCATTCTGGAAGCGGCCCTAAGGTCCGCGTTCCCCGCGAAGGCGGGGATCCAGTCCTCGTGAGCAAACAAGCGCGCAACGCGCCCAGAGCCCCCTCGTCGCATTCTGGATTCCCGCCTTCGCGGGAAACCCGGCGGTCAGGTCTCGCGACCTAACCAAAGCCGGATCAAAGCTCCCCCAACCCAACTAGCCACTCGCGTACCCGCGCGCCTAGCGCCCCAGCTCGCGCGTCGCCTCTTCCACGCCCTTCACCGTCATGGGAAACATCCTGCCCGCGCCGATGATCTGCCTGATCAGCTCGGTCGATCCCGAATAATCCCACCCCGAAGGATGCGTCGGGTTGATCCAAACAAGGTGCGGATAAATCTCGGCGATCCGCTGCAGCCAGATCGCGCCCGGCTCCTCGTTCCAGTGCTCCACCGAACCGCCCGGATAGGTGATCTCGTAAGGGCTCATCGCGGCGTCCCCAACGATGATGACTTTATAGTCCGCCGGAAAACGATGCAGCACATCCCAGGTCGGGATCTTGCTCACCCCGCGCCTGCGGTTGTCCTTCCACACGCCTTCGTAAATGCAGTTGTGGAAATAAAAGAATTCGAGATTCTTGAACTCCGTCCGCGCCGCCGAGAACAGCTCCTCGCAGGCCTTCACATGCGGGTCCATTGATCCGCCAATGTCGAGGAACATCAGGATCTTCACCGCATTGCGCCGCTCGGGTCGCATGACGATGTCGATATAGCCCTGCTTCGCGGTCTTGCTGATCGTGCCGTCCAGATCGAGCTCTTCCTGAGCGCCATCACGCGCCCACTTGCGCAGCCGCCGCAGCGCTACTTTCAGGTTGCGCGTGCCGATCTCGACCTGGTCATCAAGGTTCTTGAACTCGCGCTTGTCCCACACCTTCACCGCGCGCTGGTGCCGCGACTTGTCCTGCCCGATCCGCACGCCTTCCGGGTTGTAGCCGTGCGCGCCATAGGGCGACGTGCCGGCCGTGCCGATCATCTTGTTGCCGCCCTGGTGGCGCTTCTTCTGCTCTTCCATCCGCTGCTTGAGCGTTTCCATGAGCTTGTCCCAGCCGCCCATGGCTTCGATCTGTTTCTTCTCTTCCTCGGTCAGGAATTTCTCGGAGAGCTTCTTCAGCCACTCTTCCGGAAACTGGTGGACGTCGACGCCCTCGGAGAAACTGTCGAGCCCTTTGAAGACGTGCCCGAACACCTTGTCGAAGCGATCAAGATGCTTCTCGTCCTTCACCAGCGCCGCGCGCGAAAGGTAGTAGAAATCCTGAACCTCATTGCCGCCATCGCCGCCGACAACGCCCTTATCCATCGCTTCCAGAAGCGTCAGATATTCCTTCAGCGTCACCGGCACCTTGGCCGCGCGCAGTTCGTGGAAAAAGTGCTGGAACATGGGCTTCTCCGGCAGGAAAAGGCAGTTTAGCGCGCTCTCACGCCAATTCCAAACATGCCTCTAACGGACTGGAAAGCCTGCGCTGGTAGGGGTTGCGCCGGTTATCGCAGAGTCGGGAAGATCACGATGCGGGCTATCCTGGCTTCCGTTGCTCTTTTTGGCGTCGCGGGCTGCGATGGTCTTGCCAGCGGCTCATCGGCCATCCCGGCGGACACTCTGCTGGCCGTGGGAGAGGGACAAGATACCGCCGCCTACGGGCAGGTCGTCTCGGGCAGCGTCGCCTTAAACGCGGCCAGCCCGCCCGTGGCTTTCGAGACGCTTGCCGCTGGCCCCACGTGCAACAAGCCCAAGGCCAGGCCGGGCGCGAAGGCCGCCTATGTCTATACCTATGGCGGCGGCGTTCATGTGCCGCTTCAGCATGTGAGCTTCCGCGATACCCCGGAGCAGGCCGAACAGCGCCGCGCCGCCGTTCGCAACCTCAAAGGGCTGACACAGCAGAACGCCATGACGAAGGAGTTCTCCGCATTCCAGGCCGGCAACGCCGTCGAGTGGTCGTCACGCATCGATGTTCTCGTTACCGAAACGCAGGCCCCTGTGTTTCTCTACCTGTCGTCCTACGACCCGATTTTGTGGAACATCCAGCTCGCGCCCGGCGCCAGCCTCGATGGCGTGGTGGTGAACTCGTACGATGCCAGCTCGGTCGCCAACGGCACGGATGCGGCGCGGACGGCGCTTGTGTCGTTCGACAACTCGCCCAGTTCAAAGTGCTACGTTGAGCCGCCCATAAGGGCGATCCCGGTTGCCGACCGAATCGCAGCAGCCCGCAAGATGAACCCCGATTTCAATCCTGGCCCCTACAGGCAGCAGTGGGAACAGGACTACCGGAAGGGTCAGATGTTCAACGCCGAGACGAGGCGGCTGATCGGCAAACTGCCGGACTGGATCGTCACCCGCTCGGCAGATGGCAACGGGATCAATGCGATCCTCATCGGCCCGCCGCCGGCCGCGCCATTTGCGCCTCAGCCGATCACGCGTTTGCAGATCCCGTCGCACATCACGACGTTCTGGGGTTCGCGCAGAGACGCGTTCAAGGCCTTCGGACTGGAAGAGGCGATCTGATCGGGCTCAGCCTGCGTCCTGCTCGCCTGGAGGCGTCTGGCCGTCGTCCAGCGTGTGCTGCAGCGGCCGCGGCTTGATCGTGGTGCTCGCCTCGAAGGTTGCGATCTCCAGGTCGAAATACGGCGCACCATTCTGCTGGATCGTGATGCGCTTCGGCCATTTCACGCCATTGCTGACGATCTCGCCCGAGAACTTCACCGTCTCGGCAATGTCAGCCCCACCTGCCGGATTACGCACGGACATCGCCGCGCTCACCAGCTTGCCCGACGCATCAAAGCCCAGCTCCGCCGGAACGCCGCCTTCAAGCTGCGCCTTGATCGTGCGCCCGCCATCTGGGCCAGCAGCGCCTTCCGAAACCTTCGCGCCAGCGTCTTTCAGCGGCGCCAGAAGCATCAGCTTGTACAGGCCGAACTGCTGGTTCTCATGAACCGCCTGCGCCTCGGGCAGGGGAGTCCATGTCACTATATCGACCCGCCACGCCTTGCCCTGTTCAGCCTGTAGCGTCTTCGCCTTCTTCGGCCCATCCGCCTTCGTCCAGCTGGTTGCGCGCGCCCAGTTGGTCTGCGGCCGCACCACGGTCATCACTTCCAGCACGGTGGTCTTGCCGTCCGCATTCACCGTCGCCGTCCCGGTCCACTCGATCTCTTTCACCTGCGCCAGCGCGGCCTGTCCG
>JAUYSA010000064.1 GCA_030696545.1 Hyphomonadaceae bacterium | reverse complement strand
GCAAGGTCATTCAGCGGCGCAAGATCTCCATCCATGGAGAAGACCGTCTCGGTCAGCAGCAAGGCGTGCGAGGTCGCGTCGCGTTGTTGCAGGTAATGCGATGCGGAGGTGACATTGTTGTGCGGGTAAGTCTGTATCCGCGCGCCCGAAAGCCGCGCACCAGCATGCATCGACGCGTGGCAGAGTTCGTCCATGACGATCAGATCGCCAGCGCCGACGAGTGCGGGAATGGCGCCGGCGTTGGCAAGATAGCCGGACCCAAAAACACGAGCGGCCGGCATGCCCTTGATCTCGGCAATGCGAGCCTCGAGCTTTTCGTTGAGCGGATTATCGCCGGTCACGAGCCGTGCCGCGCCGGACCCAGCGCCATAACGACGTGTCGCTTCAATCGATGCTGCGATCACCCCGGGATGAACGCTCAAACCCAGATAGTCGTTGTCGCTGAAAGAAATCATCGGCTGACCTGCGCGGATGACGCGCCCGTCAGCCAGCCGCTCTGTCGGTGACAGGGTACGGCGAAGTCCCTGATCCTGAAGACGGCTGAGCCGAATTGCAGAAATCGCGTCGATATCGAGAAAGTCCCTCGGGGCCATAACCAACATTCCCTTGCGGCTGGAAAAGCCCTATCCGCACGCCGGGCTCGCTTCAATGCGGGACGCAGGAGTTGATCGGAATGACAGGTCCAACCTGGCTTGATGAAGGGCTTGAGCACATCTGGCTACCTTATGCCCAGATGAAGACAGCGCCGCGCCCGGTTGCGGTCCGGTCGACACACGGAACGCGGATCGTCCTGCATGACGGCCGTGAGCTGGTTGACGGCATCTGCAGCTGGTGGGCCGCGGTTCATGGCTACAATCATCCCTACCTGCTGGATGCGATGCGACGGCAGCTTGAGTTGATGCCGCATGTAATGCTTGGCGGGCTGGCGCACGAACAGGCCTACACGCTGGCGACGCGGCTCGCCGCCTTGGCGCCCGGCGATCTGTCGAAAGTCTTCTTCTCTGAGTCTGGATCGGTCGCTGTTGAAGTGGCGTTGAAGATCGCAGTGCAGTGGTGGCGCAACACGACCGGGCAGGTCCGTTCGAGGTTTCTGGCGTTCAGAGGCGGGTATCACGGCGACACGTTTGTTACGATGTCCGTATGCGATCCTGAGGACAGCATGCATTCGCTGTTCGGACCGGCTCTGCCAACCCAGTACATCGCGGACCTCCCGGTGGACGATCAATCGGCCGCCGATCTCGACAGGCTGCTAGAGACGCATCGCGACATCGCGGCGGTGATCATCGAGCCGCTGCTGCAGGGCGCTGCCGGCATGCGTATGCACGATATCGCAACTCTGCAGCGGGTGCGCGCCGCCTGCGATCAGCACGGCGTGCCGCTGATCTTTGACGAGATATTCACTGGCTTCGGGCGTCTCGGAGGAATGTTTGCCGCCACGGTTTCCGGCGTCACACCAGATATCATGACACTCGGCAAAGCCCTGACCGGCGGTGTGACGCCGCTGGCAGCGACGATTGCCAGCCGCCGTATCTACGAAGCCTTTCACTCGGACGACGCAACCAAGGCGCTCATGCATGGACCCACCTATATGGGCCACGCGCTGGGGTGTGCGGCAGCCAACGCCTCGCTGGATCTTTTTCAGAGCGAGCCCCGGCTTGAGCAGGTGGCGGAAATCGAGAAACATCTGAACGCAGTGCTCGGACCGCTGCGCGATGGCCCGCAGGTTGCGGACGTCCGCATTCGCGGGTCGGTCGGCGCAGTCGAGATGCGCCAGGCGTTTGATGTGCAGGCTGTGCGGCGGCGGTTCATCGACGAAGGGGTCTTCATTCGCCCCATCGGCAAGACGATCTACCTGGCCCCGAGCTACACAATTGACCGGGACGAGCTCACTACTCTGACCGAGGCAATAGTGCGTACAGCGGTCGGATAGCGATAAAGGCTCCGGAAATTAGCCAGAAACGGGTTTTTAGCTTGTGTCTGTTGAGCCACACGCCCCCGCTATCGGGCGCAGCGGGATTGCCGATGCGAAAAGTTCCGTGCGAGAAATTGGGTGCCGGAGTCAGGACCGGCATACGACGAGTTGGCATTCTGAAGTGAGGAATACCCAACACGGGCATCTGTGGCAGCTCTCTTCGGGAGCATGCACCAGAAGTCCTGCACTGATAGACAGGGCGGCTTCGGCCGCCCTTTTTCTTTGTCCGCTCAGATGCTCTTGGAGCGGCCTGCCCAGTAAGGCGCGCGAACCTGCGCACGCAGAACCTTGCCGGCCGCGTTGCGAGGTAGCGTATCGACGAAGTCGATCGTGCGAGGACGCTGGAAGCCCGGCAGCCTGTCCTTCGCGAAGTCGAGGATCGACTGGATCGTCTCAGCCGAGCCTGCGACGCCCGGCTTCAGCTCCACCACAGCCTTGATCTCCTCGCCCCAATCCTCGTTGGGCACACCGACGACTGCGGCGTCAGCAATGTCCGGATGGCGGATCAGGATCTCGTCGATCTCGACCGGATAGATATTGACCCCGCCGGAGATGATCAGCTCCGCAGTGCGGCCCGTGAGGAAGAGGTCGCCATCCGCATCGAAACGGCCCATGTCGCCAAGCGTGAACCAGTCACCCCGATAGCTGGAGTCCGTCTTGGTCTGCTCCTTGTAATACTCAAAGCGTCCGGTATCCGGCGCCTTCACGTAGATAAGTCCTTCCGAGCCCTGAGGCACAGGATTGCCGTCGATATCCAGCAGCTTGATTTCCACGCCTGGAACCGCCTTGCCAACCGTTCCGGGCTTCTTCAGCCAATCATGCGGACCGACGAAAACGCCGCCGCCTTCTGTCGAGGAATAGTATTCGTAAATCGTCGGCCCAAACCAACCCATCATCTGCTGCTTCACATGCGCAGGGCAGGGCGCCGCACCATGTATTATCCAGCGCATGGAGGAGATATCGTACTTCTTCCGCGTCGCCTCTGGCAGTTGCAGCATGCGATGCATCATGGTCGGCACGATATGCGTATGCGTGGCCTTGTGCGTCTCGATAAGGCGCAGCGTTTCTTCGGCGTCCCACTTGTCCATTAGCAGGACGCCGACGCCAGCGTTGATCGGGATGACGAAGTTTATGCCTAGCGGCGCAGCATGATAAAGTGGCCCGGTCAGCAACGAGAGATCCGTCTTCGGATTCCACTTCGCGGTCTCATTGCACACGCCCGTTAGCTGCGACACGACCGGCCGCGTTCTCCGATACACGCCTTTAGGCCTTCCAGTGGTGCCGGAAGTATAAAGCATCGTCGAACCGGGTTCGGGATTGTCGATGTTCTCGGCGCTCTCGGCGTCAAGCGCAGTGTCATAGTCATCGAAGCCGGGAATGGAGCCCGCAAAACAAAGCTTCACGGTCAGCTTGTCCGCGGCCTTGCTGGCAGCTTCGCTGGCGCCAGCCACGAAGCGGCCGCTGGCGACGAGCGCCTTAGCGTCACAATTATCCACCACATAGGCAATCAGCTCCGCCGACTGATGCCAGTTCACGGCGGTAAGCCGCAAACCAGCCCGCTGCGTGGCAGCCCAGACTTCCGCAAACTCCGGCCCGTTGTGAGCGAGCAGGGCGACGCCGTCGCCCGATTGCAAGCCGCGGCGCCGGAACAAGCGAACAAGCTGGTTGGCGCGAGCGTTGAATTCCCGCCACGTACGATTGCCGCTCGGCGAGATAATTGCGAGCTGGTCAGGCGTGCGGCGGGCATGGACGGCCACCGTCATGCCCTGGGCGATCAGTTGCTCGTCGGTGAGGTTGTCTGTCTGGCTCATTGGTCGTTTCCCGCCCCGGTTTCCGGTGGTTTGCCGGCAACATAGAGCGGCATGGCCGTTATGGGCAATGTGGACGGGTCAGGTCGCCGCCGGCTTGAACTCATCCCGTAGCTGCCGCTTCAGCACCTTCCCGATGGAAGAACGCGGCAACGACTCAACAATAGTGGCGTAGGTCAGCCGTTGGGTCTTGCCCACCTTGGCGTTGAGCCACTGGCGCAGCTCATCAGCGGTCGCGGTTGCGCCGTGGCGCAGAACGATAAAGGCCGCCGGCGTCTCGCCCCATTCGCGCGAGGGAATGCCAACCACCGCTGATTCAGCTACCGCTGGATGCTTGGCGAGTTCGGCTTCCAGGTCACTCGGATAGACGTTGAACCCGCCCGTGATGATCATGTCCTTCTTCCGGTCGCCGAGGACCAGAAAGCCATCCTCATCGAACCGTCCAACATCGCCTGTCCGGATGAAACGCTGGCCATCGGGGCTGTACCATTCGGCCTCGGACGTCTTCTTCGGCTGGTTGTGATAGCCCGTCATGATCGACATCGACCTGCCCACGATCTCCCCGGTCTCGCCGCGTCCCGCTTCCTTGCCATCATCACCAATGATGCGGATGTCGTGACCCGGTGCTGGCTGGCCAACCGTGTGCAGCTTGTTCGGATAAGCGTGCGCGGCCAGAAGGCACGAACCGCCGCCTTCCGTCATTCCGTAGATCTCGACCAGCCCGCCGGGCCAGCGCTTGAGAATGTCGGCTTTCAGGTCAGCGCCAAATGGCGCGCTGGTGCACGTCTTCATGCGGAACGCCGAAAGGTCGAAGCTCTCAAAGTCAGGCAAGTCCATCAGGCGGCGGTACTGCACCGGCACAAGCATGGCGTGTGTGGCATGATGTTTCTGCGCCAGCTCAAGAAAGCCACGGGCGTCGAATTTGCGCATCAGAATGATCGTGCCGCCACGAACAAGCGCTGGAATCAAGCTGACCAGCGTGGTGTTCGAATACAGCGGCGTCGATACGATCGTGATGGCATCTGGCCCGTAACCGAGCGCCTCGGCGCGGCGGATATGCCCCCAGCGCATCTTGTGCGGCTGAACAATGCCTTTCGGCGTGCCGGTGGTGCCGGATGAATAGATGATGTTGAACGTCTGGTCCGGCTCGACCGCAACAGGTGCAGGCATTACGCCCTCGGCCGCCAGCCAGGACGCGAAAGACTGATTGGCGGCGCCCTCGAGCGCAACGCGTTTCACGGAGAGCTTTTCCGCCACGGTATCAAGAGCGCCAGAGGCGCTGTCATCCACAAACAGCAGGCCTGCGCCGCAATCACGCGCCATGGCGGCCAGCTGTTCGGGCGTTGACGACGGCGCAAGCGGGCAGGCCGCCGCGCCGATGCGAAGCGCCGCCACATAGATGGTGACGTATTCGATCGAGGACGGACCGCACATCGCGACCGCTCCGTGATTCCCAACGCCATCGCGCTGAAGCGCCGCCGCCGCCCGATCGATAAGCATGTCGAACTGCGCGAAGGTCAGCGTCCGATCGCCGTCGATCACCGCGATGTGCTCGGGCCGCTCCTGCGCATGAGCGCGGATCAGGTCCGGCATCGTGGCAAAGTCCTGGGCGAGAAGCTGGGCGACGGTGGCCATGGGTTGTCTCACTTGCCGGCAAAGGTGGGGATGCGGCGATCGCGGAAGGCGGCGCGGCCTTCCTTGAAGTCGTCGCTGTCGAAACATGTGTCGATGGCGCTCTGGGCTTCGTCCTGCCGCGCCGGGTCGATCGCGGCCCGGCTCGCCAGCTTGGCGGCGGCGAAGCTGAGTGGCGCTGTCATGGCGATCTGCTCTGCCATCTCCCGTATCGTCGACTCCAGCATGGCTGGCGGGACGATCCGATTGACGAAACCTGCGGCCATCGCTTCCTGTGCGGAGAAGTGGCGCGCGGTCGCAAGCATTTCCATGGCTATGCCGCGTCCAACGATCGACTGCAGCCGCGCGAGATTGTCGAGTTCATAGCCCAAGCCGAGCTTTCCTGCGGGCACGCCGAAGCGCGAGCCCTCCGAGCAGATGCGGATATCGCACGCACTGGCGATCACCATCCCGCCGCCAATACAGAAACCATTGATCATGGCCACGACCGGAATCCCGGCCTCGATCAATGATGAGGTCGCGGCAGTCACGGCCGCGGTGAACGACCGGTTCGAGGCAGCGTCATGACGCTGGACTTCGAATTCGGCGATGTCAGCGCCCGAGATGAAGGCCTTGTCGCCGGCGCCTTTGACCACGATCACGCGCGTCTGCGGATTGGCGGTGAGGCTGGCCACGGCAGCGGGCAGGTCGTCCCACATATCGCGCCGGACGGCGTTCAGTCGTTCGGGCTGGTTGAACGTGATCCAGCCGATGGAGCCCTCCTGGGCCGCAATCAGCCGTCCGCCGGCGTATTCCATGGATCAGGTCCTTGATTCACATAGGCGGTCGCTGCGTTGACCCATCCGGACAACGCCATTACCAACCTTCTTCAAGCGCTAGGCCGGTTGCCGTTGGGGAGGCAAGAGGCTGCGTGAGCGGGCAGACCACAAAACTGGCGAAGAGCCATCGCCACGCCCGCGAAAGGCGAGGAAATACCCGTGTCGGGGGGCTCGCCCGCCGGAGATCAAAGCGTGACTGACGTAGCTTACCTGCAGGTCGCCCGCCCATGAGCGACCGTCATCTGCCACCGGGCCTCACCGGCGATCTGGACGTGCTGGCCTTTGCCGAGGCCGAGCTGGCGGCCGGACGGCCGGCTGCGCTGATCACCATCGTCAGCCTGGACGGACCCTTTTCGCGACCCTTGGGCGCGCAGCTGGCTGTGGCCGGCGACAAACGTTTCGCGGGCAGCATATCCGGCGGATGTCTTGAACAGGCGCTGACCGAAGAAGCCCAGATCGCCATGAAGGAAGGCACAAATCGCACCCTGCGTTATGGCACGGGCTCGCCTTACCTTGATGTACGTTTGCCGTGCGGCGGCGGAATCGATCTCTATGTCGATGTGAATGTGGATCGCGAAGCGCTGCAACGCGCGATTGCGCTTGGCCGTGCGCGACGTAGCTTCACAATGGTATTCGATCCGGCGTCAACGCGATCATCGTTGCGGATCGAAGACAAAATTGTTGAAGCGCAGTCCGGCGAATTCGTGCGGCGCTTCGACCCGAA
Organism: Hyphomonadaceae bacterium; assembly: GCA_030696545.1. Classification (GTDB taxonomy): domain Bacteria; phylum Pseudomonadota; class Alphaproteobacteria; order Caulobacterales; family Hyphomonadaceae; genus UBA7672. Next base: position 2,487 of record JAUYSA010000064.1, on the reverse strand, counting down.
ACTCCGGATCGTGCTGGCGGGGCGTGGATGGGAGATCGTGGCGATGAGCCAGCTGGCCCAGACGGCCGATTGCGAACTCGTGGTGGCAAGCCAGGAGTCTGCAACGCTTGAATTCTGCCGTCCGTATGCGGATCAGCTGATACAGCTGACCGTGCCGAAGGCTGTGCCTGAACTGCCGCTCGATGCGGATACCGCCGTCGCTTGCCTGTTCCACGAACACGAATGGGAAGGCCAGCTGCTGCTGAATGCGCTGCGTAGCCCGGCTTTCTACATCGGCGCGCTGGGCTCACGTCAGACGCAACGCCGGCGCGTCGAAGTGCTTGAAGCGCTCGGCGCAACCCCTGAAGAGCTCGCGCGCCTGAAAGGACCGATCGGCTTGTTCCCGTCGCAGGATCCGCGCTCGCTGGCTGTGTCGGCGCTGGCGGAAATCGTGAAGGTTCGCACCGCTACGCGTGGAGGCGTTCAATGAGCGTCGCCATGAACCGCACCGCGATCGTGATGCTGGCGTCCGGCCTGTCGCGTCGCTACGGGCGCAAGGACAAGATGCTGGCGGACCTTGGCGGCCAGCCATTGATCGAACACGCCGCGCACATGATCACCGAAGTCGATCCGCTGACGCGCGTGGCCGTCTGTCCGTCAGATCGTCCGCAGATTGGCGAGCGCCTGATCAATCGCTTCGTGGTCGCGGTGAACAAGAAGCCGAAGATGGGGCTGGGCCATTCGATCGCCGTCGGCGTGAATGTTGCGCTCCAGTTCAAGCCCGACGCAATTCTGGTCGTCATGGGCGACATGCCGTTTGTCGAGTCGTGGATTCTCGAAGGCGTCGTCGCACGCCTTGGCGCCGGTATCGACATTGTCCACTCCGGCGGCGCGAACAGCGTGCGCCCGCCGACAGTCTTCGGGCCGGCATGCTTCGATGCGCTTGCGGCGCTCGATGGAGACGACGGCGCAAAGCAGATCATCGGGCAGGGTGCCCACAACGTAGTCGGCTTCGGCGCGCCGCCGCCGCTTCTGATGGACATCGACACCCGCGAAGACCTTGACCTGGCGCGCCAGCAACTCGCGATCCGCAAGCGCTACGAACAAGTCGAGCCGCAATCGCTTGAGTCCGCCAGTGATATGGACATCGCGCCGATCGATCTCGGGCAACATCGTTCTGCAGGCGTAAGCTTCGGTGCGCAGCGCCGCTAGGCGCGCTCGGCCTTCTTCACATCGGTCCAGAGAGCTTCCTGCTCGTCCAGTGAGAGGCTGGCGAAGTCCTGTCCCCGTATGCGTGCCAGCTCTTCCATACCCGAAAATCGTTTCACAAACTTTGCGTTGGCATTGCGAAGTGCCTCTTCCGGGTCGACCGACAGCTTCCGGCACAGGTTCGCCACCACGAACAGCATGTCGCCCAGTTCCTCGGCGATGTGGGCCTGATCCTTCACCGGCGCCGCGATCGCCTCCTCAAGCTCACCGATCTCCTCCTGCAGCTTCTCCAGCACCGGCCCGGCCGACGGCCAGTCGAACCCGACCCGACCAGCCCGCTTGGCAAGCTTCTCGGCCCGCATCAGCGCCGGCAACGCCAGCGCCACGCCGTCCAGCGCGCTCGCCGGACCGTCCTTGGCTTTCCTGGCCCGCTCGGCGGCCTTCATGACCTCCCAGGCGCCGGTCTGCGCGTCGGCGCTGTGGATAACTTTATCGCCAAAGACGTGCGGATGTCGGTCGACCATCTTGTCCACCAGGCCGCGCACTACGTCGTCGATCGTGAAGTGTCCGGCTTCCTCAGCCATCCGCGCATGGAACACGGACTGGAACAGCAGATCGCCCAGCTCGCCCTTCAGCTCCCCCATGTCCTTCCGCTGGATCGCGTCAGCGACCTCGTAGGCTTCCTCGATCGTGTATGGCGCGATGGTGCGGAAGGTCTGGTCGATGTCCCACGGGCAGCCATGCTGGCGGTCCCGCAGCCAGGCCATGACGGCCAGCAGCCGCGGGAGCGGTTCCTTGGGCAGGGAATCCGGGGTGGGCTTGCCTGAAGTCATGCGGTCAAACACAATCTCAATTATCGTATAATATATATTATGACAAATATAGATATGATTTCAATATCAAACTACTGCCAGTCGATCCGCATATTCTCGGTTATCAATGCTAGGAGCTGGAGGCCGCGGCCCGCCTCGGCGGTCGGCATCCCAAGCGTGACCAGAACGCCGACTTTTGGGTTCCTGGGGTCAGGAATGACCAGATCGAACACAGTCCGCGGGCCACTGCTGTCGGAAGGCCCCTTCGGCACGTTCTCGTAGACGATCACGAAGCTGCCATCGCGGAGCTTGCGGGCCTGGGCCTGGACGCCCGGGCGCCGCGCCTTGATGGAGCCGGCCTTGGTGGCGGCGTAATGCTCGGCGTCCTTGACTCCCTCGAAGGTGAAATCGACCCGCCAGACGATCAGCCGGATGCGCTTGTCGAATGTATAGGCGACGGCCCGCTCCCCATCCTCGCTGGCCTGCC
>JAUYSA010000351.1 GCA_030696545.1 Hyphomonadaceae bacterium | reverse complement strand
GGATATCCGGTGGAAGGCGCCCGGACAAAACCGTGAGCACTTCGATGTCGCCGCCGAGGCGCTTGCTGAGACGGCGCAGCAGCTGGTCCGAGGGCAAAGTCTTGCCGCTCTCGATGCGGCTGATATGGGCGCGGTCGACGCCGATGGCTTTAGAAAGCTGGATGAGGCCGATTCCCTTCTGCTTCCGCAGGTCCTTCAAACATTTACCCAATCGGTCGTTCATGCAGCCTCCGCGCGGCACAACATTCTAACAGGCGTTGACCATTTTAGTCAACAGACGTGCGTGGTTCGGTCAACCGTCACTAATCATACGATCGACCCCCCGAAAAAGTTCCTTTGTCCGGACGGCCGCAACAGGTAGAATTCGAGCGTTCACCTATCCATGGCTAGAAATAAAGCATCAGCGGGATCGTCCGGCGCGCACTTGAAGAAGCTGCAGGCGCTTCTTCTCGGACTTCCTTTGCCGCTCACTGAAATAGACCCGGGTCTGCTCACCGAAACAGACCCACCCACCCACCGAACACCCCTCCGCCGTTAAAGGTTTTCAGCCCGCCGCCGTTGGCGGGATGAAAACCCCGACGCCGACAATACGACGGCGTCGTTGTCGTTGTTGTGTCCCTTCCCTTTATACAGCGGCTCAACAGAAACGGGCTACCCTCGTCGTGTCGTCGGAGGGCGCCCGATGCTCAAGAAGCGATGCCTGTTCTGCCGGGAATGGTTTGAGCCCTACATTCCCCGCGCCGCTATTCAGAAGATTTGCGGAGCATCGAAGTGCCGGCGCAAACTCAAGCGCATGTTGGATCGCGCGTGGCGGCGGCGCGATCCTCAGTGGAGCAAAGAACGACGCGTGCGCAGACGCGGCCGGTGGCGAGTCTACATGCACGGCTACCGTTTTGAGCACCCCGAATATAGAGCGCGAGATGCGGCGAGTCGTAAGCGCAGGCATGCGAGCGCCGTAAGACAGGAGCATTGACCGTGCTTCCCGTCGAGGAAATCATGAAAAGCGCCGTAAGACAGGACTTTATAGACGCGGGAAAAGTCCTGGGCGATAATGTCGGAGCATGAAGGTCATCGAGTTGAACGCGGCGACGCTTGACGTTCGCTATGGTGGGTTGCGCGTGCGCGACCGCAGGCGCGAGGCCTGGCTGCTGTCGTCGCTTGAAGAGCACGGCCAACAGGACGCGATCAGCGTGATCGCCGAAGGCGTGGGGCGCTGGGTGGTGGTCGACGGGCATAAACGGATTCGCGCGCTCAAGCGTCTGCGGCGTGACGTGGTGAAGGCTGTGGTTTTGGAGGCGGGGCCGGCGGAGGCACTGGTGGCGGCGTACCGCGCCGGGAGCGGGCAGGGTTACAACGCCATCGAAGATGGGTGGCTGATTTACGAGCTGCATCGCAATGGGAAATGGAGTCTTGGGGCGACGGCGGCGGCGATGGGCCGCACAAAGAGCTGGGCAAGCCGGCGGCTGGGGTTAGTCGAGGGGTTGCCGGACGGCGTGCTTGAGAGCGTGCGGTGCGGCGAGCTTGGGGCGTGGTCGGCGATGAAGCATCTGCTGCCGTTGGCGCGCGCCAACGCTTCGGCCTGTGCCGGCTTGGCGGCGAAAATCGTATCGGCGCAAATGAGCAGTCGGCAGGTGGCGCTGGTGTGCGAGCACTACGCCAAGAGCGGCGCGGCGGTGCGTGCGCGCATTTTGGAGGATCCGGCGCGATTTTTGAAGGCGTTGGAGGCGGCGAGCAAGGGGTCTCAGGATCCGGCGATGAGCGAGGCGGAGAACCGCGCATTCAAGCAGCTGGAACTGATGGGCAACATAGCGTTGGGTCTGACGCGCAGCCTGCCGCAGATACTGGGCTATGACGTCGACGCGGCCTGCGGCGGGAAGCTCTGGCCGGCGTGGGAGCGGGCGGCCAAGCGATTGGCTTTGCTGGCGGAGACGGCCGCGGCGCTAAAGGCCGCGCGAGACAAAAACAAGGAGGCGGGATATGCTCAGTCAGGAAATGCGCATGGCTGTGTTGACGCTGCGAAAGCAGGGTCACGGAAGCCGGAAGATCGCGAGGGATTTGGGCGTAGGGCGCAACGCGGTGAAGGCGGTGATCGCGAGCGGCCGGGCGGAGGCGGCGAGCAGGCAGGGGCCGCCGCACCGGTTGGAGCCCTTTCTTGAGAGCCTGCGGCAGTTGCACGTGAAATGCGAAGGGAACATGGTTCGCGTGTGGGAGGAGATGATCTTGCAGTATGGCGTGAGCGTGCCGTATACGACGCTGACGCGGTTCTGCCGGGAGCGCGGGATCGGCGTGCTTGAGAAGGAGCGCGCGGGTCGGATCGTGACGGGCCCCGGTGTGGAGATGCAGCATGATACGTCGCCCTACACGATCGTGATCGGCGGCAAGAAAGTGAAGCGTCAGTGCGCGAGCCTGGTACTGGGCTACAGCCGGCGGCTGTACATCCGCTTTTATGCGAAGTTCGACCGGTTTGCCTGCAAGGTCTTCCTGACGGAGGCGTTCAAAGCCCTGGGCGGAACGTGCGGTCAGTGCGTGATCGACAACAGCCATGTGGTGATCGTGTGCGGGACGGGCAAGAACGCGCAGGTTTCACCCGAGATGGAGGCGTTCGAGAAGCGTTTTGGCTTCAAGTTCCTGGCGCACGAGCTGGGTCACGCGGACCGATCCGGGAAAGTAGAGAGAGACTTTTGGTATGTCGAGAGAAACTTTCTGGCGGGGCGAACGTTCAAGGACGACGCAGACCTCAACTTGCAGGCGCAGGCGTGGCTCGATGAAAAAGCCGACGTGCGACAAATGCGCGAGCTTGGGGCCAGTCCGCGGGAACTGTTTGTCGCGGAGCGGCCGCACTTGACCTTGCTGCCGCTGTACGTGCCTGAGGTCTATCAGATCCACCGGCGAGAGGTGGATGCCTACGGATACGTACATCTGCACGCGATGCGCTACTCGGCGCCGGTGAAATCGCTGGGCCAGGGGGTGACGGTGCGCGAGAGCGACAAGGAGGTGGTTTTACTGCAGGGCCAGGAGGAACTGGCGCGGCACCCGAAGCTTACGGGCGCCGATGGCTGCAACCAGTCGACGTTGCCGGGCCATGAGCGGCGAGGCCGGCGCTTGCCGAGCACGGTTCTTCCCGAGGAGACGCGGCTGCGTGGGTTGGGCGGCGTGATGCCGGAGTATCTGACCCGGCTCAAGGCGGACAGAGGAAGCCACTACGCTTGGAGCCTGCGGAGGCTCTACGGCCTTTTGTGCCAGCACCGGACGGAGGACTTTCTGCGGGCGGTGGCAAAGGCGGGTGAGCACGGGCTGTTCGACGTGCGGCGAGTGGAGACCATCTTATTGGGCGATCTTGCCCGCCAGGAATACCTGCTCCCGATGGAGCCGCAGGATTACGAGGACAGCGAAGGGTTCATCAAGGGATCGGGCACGCAGCCAAGCGACATGAGCCAGTACGGCATCGAGGAGGACGATCATGCTCAATGAACTCGACGCCAGTCTGGACGCGCTCAAGCTACGCAAGATGCGCGAGATCGTGGAGACGGAGCTCAAGACGGCCCAGAACAAGAAACCAAGCTACAGCGCCTTCCTGTCGGGCCTGCTGCGCCAGGAAGTCGAGGACAAGCGCCAGCGCTCCATTCAAAGCCGGGTGGCGCAGGCCTCGCTACCCGATCGCTGGACGTTGGAGACCTATCCCTTCAACCTCCAGACCTGCATCAGCAAGAAGCAACACCAGGAACTGGCCGAGCTCGACTTCATCGCGCGTGCCGAGAACATCGTCTGGATGGGCGGCACGGGCGTGGGCAAGACGGGCTTGGCGTCCTCGATCCTGCTCAAGGCGCTTTACTCGGGGCGTTCGGGAAAACTCGTCAAAGCTCAGGATCTTTTCGACGAGTTCTCGGCCAGTCTGGCCGACCGCTCGACGCAGGCCCTGCTCAAGCGGCTCTCACGTGTGGATGTTTTGCTGATCGACGAGCTCGGCTATGTCGAACCGAAGCCCGGGCAGATCAACAACTTCTTCCGCCTCGTCGAGAACCGCTACAACAAAAAGCCGACGCTCATTACAACGAACCTCGGGTATCAAGAATGGCCGAAGTTCCTGGGAAACGGTCCCATGGCCTCGGCGCTGCTGCGGCGGCTGCTGCACAACTGTCAGACCATCACATTTGCAAAGGGCGTCAACCTCAGCAAGCCCAAGTACGCACCGCCGCCGCCGGAGTCTCAGCCGTAAGCGTGGCAATGGCCCGCAGCCCCTGCGGACACACGGCGGTCGTCGCGGCGAACGCGACGGCCGCCGTCGTATTTGGAGCGCGCCGCAGCGGCGCCGGCCGCGACGAGATCAACGCCGCCGGCATTGTTCGCAAATTCTGCCGGCAATCGTGCATCAGCAGGTGGCTCCATTTCGCTGATCGCTACTGGGTCGGTTTCGGTGATCGGTAAAGAAGGAGCTACGGGCCGCCTTCGCGGCATTGGGAATGGCTTCGAACTAGGTATGGAACGACAACGGAGCCGGGGACTGGAGGACCTGCGCGGCTTGCCCACGGATGCAGCACATATTGCAAATTGCAATGCGTCGTGTTATACTGTGGTTATGCGCGTTCTTCAAGGCATCAAGCCACAAGACATCATGGTTTTGCTCAAACTCTGCCTCTGGCAGGAGCGAGAGTGGCGGCACATCGACCTGTCCGTCGAGTTGGGGCTGTCTCAGACGGAGGTCAGCTTCGCTTTGGAGCGATGCCGCGTCTCCGGGTTCCTGGACGAGGCCAAGAAGCGTGTCATTCGCACTTCGCTGCTGGAGTTCCTGGTCCACGGTCTCAAGTACGTCTATCCGGTCCAACCCGGTTCGCTTGGCCGCGGCATGCCCACGGCCCATTCGGCGCCGCCGCTGTCGAAGCGGATCGTCTCCGACGAGCACGACCAGTATGTCTGGCCCTACGGCGAGGGCAAAATGCGGGGTCAGGCCATCGAGCCGCTGTACGAATCGGTTCCGTTCGCCGCGGCGAAGGATCCGCAGCTGCACGAGCTCCTGGCGCTCGTCGATGCCCTGCGCGTCGGCCGCGCGCGGGAGCGAGCCCTCGCCGCGGACGAGCTCGAGAAGCGGATCGGCCCGAAGAAGGCCTGAATAACCTGGAGATGCTGTCGTTGGCGGCGCGCGGCCTCGGTCCGCTCATGGACGAGGTCGTCTTCGTCGGCGGCGCCACGATCGAGCTGTACCTTGCCGGCCAACCGGCCCTCAAAGTTCGAGCGACCGACGACGTCGACTGCGTGGTCGCGGTCGCCGCTCGGACCGGCTACCATAAGCTCGAGGAAAGACTTCGGGGCCTCGGCTTCCGACATCCAGTGGATGAGGGCAGCCCTATCTGCCGTTGGGAGTACCGGGGAATTCTGGTGGATGCGATGCCCCTGGCGGGCGAGGTCCTCGGGTTCTCGAACCGCTGGTATCCGGATGGATTTACAAGCTCCATACCGGCGCGTCTACCCGACGGCCAGGAGATCCGGATTTTCTCGCTGCCGTACCTCATCGCCTCCAAACTCGAGGCGTTCAGGGGCCGCGGTCGCAATGACTTCATGGGAAGCCCCGACATGGAAGACATCGTGACCATCATCGACGGCGTCGAGGATTTTCAACTGCAGATCGAGCGGGCGCCCAAGAACGTCAGGCGATATCTCCAGGACAGTTTCCGCGAGCTGCTTGCGGATGGACGATTCCTGGACGCGCTGAAGGGTCACCTGCCGCCGGCCGCGGGCCCCGGTCGCGAGGCACGCGCCCGGGCGGTTCTCAAAGCTCTCTAAACGCCCTCGACCACGAAGACGTGGCGCCTGGAACGATCCTCCTCGGAGCTGGTGGCGGATGATACACGGGTGATCGATTCGTCCGCGGGCCTCCATTTGCCGTGCTCGAATTTGCAGATGGCATCTGCAAAATTCGCCGACTCAATTTCCAATTTTGCAACGCCCGTTGCACAATTTATGATTACTCATATATTTTAATGAGATATCTAAAAATCAGGCGGCTCATCAAAGGAACTATTTCGGGGGTTCAATCGTCTGGTAGAGAGGACCATGAACTCCGACGAATACTCGACTTTATTGGACAGCATCAAAGCGCATGTACGCGCGGCTCGGCTGCGCGCGGCGGCCGCGGTCAATTCCGAGCTGGTCCTGCTCTATTGGCAAATCGGATGTGAGATTTTGAAACGTCAGGCGGAGCAGGGTTGGGGCGCGAAGATCGTCGATAGGCTCTCCCTAGACATGAAGCGCGAATTCCCCGATGTCCGCGGGATCAGGGTGCTGCTCGATTGCCATGCGGCGGAGTACTTTGAAGTCGAGCCGAAAACTCTTCACGCGGCCGTGAAACGGCACCAAAGGCGGTTTCCAGCGGACTTCATGCTCGTGTTCGTCGGCGACGAGGCCGCTCACCTCGATCGGCGATTGTTGGCGAGTTCGCGCAAGAGCCGGAAGCTGCCCTCTCTGGGATTCACCGGGGTCGGCATCGACATGCTCGCGTCGGTGTTGAAGTCCAAGCGCGCGGTCGCGCACAGCGTCGAGAATATCCGGGAAGGCGTGGCCGCCTTCG
>JAUYSA010000290.1 GCA_030696545.1 Hyphomonadaceae bacterium | reverse complement strand
CGAAGGCGGTGACGGTTACTGAGAACATCTTCAGCGACACGCCTTCGGCCGATTTCGTTTTCAGGATCTTTCCGATCTGGGGCACGAAGCTCACCATCGAACACACGCCGGCGGCGACGCCGACGATGTTGATGATGAGCTCCGGCTCCATTCGGTAACTAGGCGGCGGCTTCGACAGGGTGGCCGATCTTGAGTTCGACGCCGCGCATCGAGCGCGTTTGCGGCGTGGGGATGCCGGCGGACTTGTACTCTTTCGTCAGCTCGGCCTTGCGGGCCGCGAGGCGTTCGCCGAGGGCCTGCATGTCGACGCCGGCTTTCTTGGCTTGCGCGAAGATGCCGTCGCGTTGTTCCTCTTCCTTGACGTGATGCTTGATCTCCTCGGAGAGGACCTTGACCTTCGCGTCGTAGAAATCGTCCTCGGGCGTGCCGGCGAGGAGCTCACCGATCATCATTTTTGCGCCGTCGTGTTCGACATAGGCTTCGTCGAGCATGTCGTCTTCGACCTGGCCCTTGACGGCGGGGTAGAAGATTTCTTCCTCGATCGTGGCGTGGACGGTCAGCTCCATGCAGATCTGCTGGGCCAGCTTGGCCTTGACGGATTTGCTCTTGGAATTTTCGTAGGTCTCGAACAGGTCTTCGACCTTGCGGTGGTCGGCCTTGAGCAGGGCAATGGCGTCCATGGGCTTGGACTTGCCGTTGTTCGATTTCGAACCGTTGGATTTCTTGGCGGTTGCCATGTTGGGTCTCCTGGATGTTAGCGGGCACGGATGCGCTCTTGCGCAAAAGGTTCGCAGCACAGGAACTCCCGGCGGAGCGTTTGGACGCATGATGATGCAAAATAATCATCAGCTGCGAGCGCTTCGCAGGGCCGGGATTACAAAGGTTAGTTTTGCGGGTAGTGCTCGGCGCCATGGAAACATTCGACGCAGATGCAGTCGTGATTGGCGCCGGGGCGGTGGGGCTTTCGTGCGCGCGGGCGCTGGCGCTGAAGGGGCGCGAGGTGCTGGTGCTGGAGGCGGCGAGCGCGATTGCGACAGAGACGTCGTCGCGCAATTCCGAGGTGATCCATGCGGGGCTGTATTATCCGACAGGCTCGCTGAAGGCGCGGCTGTGCGTCGAGGGGCGGCGGAAGCTTTATCAGTATTGCGCGGCGCATGGCGTGGAGGCGCACCGTTGCGGGAAGCTGGTGGTGGCTGTGGACGATGGCGAGGCGGCGGCGACGCCGGCGCTGTTGCAGAAGGCGCTGGCGAATGGCGTGGAGGAGACGCGGCTGATCGATGGGGCGGAGGCGAGGCGGCTGGAGCCGGCGTTGAACCCCGAGGTGCGGGTGGCGATTCATACGGAAGTGTCGGGGCTGTTTGACAGCCATGGGTATTTTCTCGCGTTGCAGGGCGAGTTCGAGGATCGGGGCGGGTCGCTGGTGTTTGATACGCCGGTGGTGCGGGGGGCTGTGGTCGCTGGTGGGATCGAGATCGAGACTGGCGGGGCGGCGCCGTCGCGGATCAAGGCGCGGACGGTGGTGAATTCGGCGGGGCATCAGGCCTTGCCGGTGGCGCGGTCGATCGAGGGCGGGCCGCGGTACAACGGCGTGCGGATGAGCTGGGTGAAGGGCTCGTACTTTGTGGCGTCAGGGCGGGCGGCGTTCGCGCGGCTGATCTATCCGATGCACAATTCGGCGACGCAGGGTTTGCATCTGGCGATCGATCTGGGCGGCCGGACGCGGCTGGGGCCTGATGCGGAATGGCTGCCGGAGGGGTCGAAGCCGCCATTTGATTATGAGGTCGATCCGGCGCGGGCAGAGCATTTCTATCGCGAGGTGCGCCGCTACTGGCCGGGGCTGAAGGATGGGGCGCTGTCGGCGGATTATTCGGGCGTGCGGCCCAAGATCGTGGGGAAGGGGCAGCCTAGCGCGGACTTCCTGATAGATGGGCCGGAGGCGCATGGCGTTGAGGGACTGGTGAACCTGATCGGGATCGAGAGTCCGGGGCTCACGTCTTCGCTGGCGATCGGCGAGATGGTGGCGGGGATGGTTTGACGCGCGGGCGCCAAATCACCTTGGTTGAGCGACAAACGATTACACTTGCGGGACAAAAGCGGCGCCAGGTTTCTGGCAGGTAGGGGGCGAGCGGGCTCGTCCCCCCAACTGTGGGCCCAATCCTTGAAAAGCGTCGGTCGCCCGACGCTTTTCTTGTTTCGGGATCGCGGTTCTATTTCATCGGCAGCCAGAACCACTCGCCGGTTTGCGATTCCTTGCCGTCGACAATCTTGGTCGCGATGTTGTGGATGCCGCCGTCGGGCGTGTGCTCGATGCTGAAGCTTCCCGTGCCGTCGGCGAACTTGATCTTGCCGGGCTCGAGGACAACGATCGGGCGGAAGGTCCAGTTGGTGAGGCCCTTCGTGGTGTTGGCGACTTTCAGGCCATAGACGCCTTCATCGTTCGGGCCGATGACGAAGAACTCGGCGAGGCCGCCATTCGACGGGGAAGCGACGGCGCCGCTGACATAGCCGCCCGCCGGTCCGGTCCAGGTCTCATAGGATTTCACGCCATTGCCGCGATCGATGTAGCGCGTGCCGGCGAGCCAGCCGAGCGTGTCGAAATTCTTGGGCGGGGCAACCTTGGCGGCGGGAGCGGCGGCGGTCGGCGTCTGGGCGAGCGCGGGCGTAGCCATGGCGCCGATCAGGACGGCTGACATCAGGGCGAGCATTTTCATCGGGGCAATCCTCCACAAGCGCCGGTTTTCCCGGCTGCGCCCCGACAGAAGGCTATTCCCGTGGGAGGGAACAGCAACATTTCCGCGAGTTTGCCGGAGGCTGTGGTGGGGAAGTGGTAGTGGGACCCGGAATCGAACCGGGGACCTCAGGATTATGAGTCCTGCGCTCTAACCGGCTGAGCTATCCCACCAAGGTCGAGGCGCAGGGATATACGCGTCGCCCAACAGGAGCGCAAGGCTCACGCGTGACGCCGTTTTTTGCTGCGATTTCATGGGGTTTTGTGAAGTTTGCGGGAGGGGCCGGCAAATGGCCCGGATTGCTCCGGGCCGTTAGCGGTCCTCCAGCGGGCGGATTACTTCGCGAGATATTTCTCGCGCTTCTCGCCCTTGCGTTCGAGCGACTTCAGCCATTTCGGGGTGGGGCCGCGGCCTGTGTAGATTTCGCCGTTGGGGCCGATGTATTTCGGCTTGAGCTTCACGCCCTTGTCCGAACGCTGGCGGCGGCCGGCGCCGCCTGCTTTGCCGAGCAGTTCGTCGAGGCTGTAGCCTTTGGATTGCGCCAGCGCCTTGAGCGCATTCAGCGTTTCGCCGCGCTCTTCATCCTTCTTCGCGGCAATCGCCTTCTGGACGCGTGCGGCGAGTTCGGTGAGGTCGGCGAGCGAAAGATTGTCGATGTTCGGAAGTTTCGACGCCATGGTCAGCCTTTGTGATTGTACGGACTTTAGCCGAATCTCAATCCCAACCTGACGCCGCAATATACCGGCTCATCAGTCATGTCTAATAGATATACGCTATCTGAATAGGCGAATATTACGAATGCTATGCAAGGCGGCGTGCATGCCAGGCGATATGGTCGGCGATGAAACTGGCCATGAAAAAGTATGAGTGGTCGTAGCCGTGCTGCATCCGGAGGGTGAGTTTCTGGCCGGCGTCGCGGCAGGCCTGTTCAAGTAGTTCGGGCTTGAGTTGATCGACGAGGAATTGATCGGCGAGGCCCTGGTCGACGAGAATGTCGTCGTAATAGCCGTGGCTGGCGCCTTCGCGCAGGAGCTCGCAGGCGTCGTGTGCGCGCCATGTGTTTCGGTCGGGGCCAAGATAGGCGGTGAAGGCTTTCTGGCCCCATGGGCAGTTCACCGGCGATGAGATCGGCGCAAAGGCGGAGACGGAACGGAAGATATCCGGATGGCGCAGCGCCAGCGTGAGCGCGCCATGGCCGCCCATCGAATGGCCGGAGACGCCGAGCTTCACGGGGTCCGCGGGGAAGCCGGCGCGGATGAGCGGGATCAGGTCTTCGGTGATGTAGCTTTCCATCCTGAAATGCGGCGCCCATGGAGCTTGCGTCGCATCGACATAGAAGCCGGCGCCCTGGCCGAGATCATAGGCGGGATCGTTGGCGACGTTGTCGCCGCGCGGGGATGTGTCTGGCGCCACGATGATCATGCCGTGCTGGGCGGCTGCGGGATATGCGCCGGCCTTTGTCGTGAAATTGTCTTCTGTGCAGGTGAGGCCGGACAGCCAGATCATCACGGGGAAGGGACCAGGACCCTCCGGCGTGAAGACGCTGAACGTCATCGGCATGCCGGTAGCTGCGCTGGCGTGCCGACAGTAGCGAAGTTCGCCGCCGCTGACCCGATGTGTCTTGACTGTCTCGAAGGCTGTCACGGTGTTTTCCCGGTTTGGAGCGCGGTTCGCGCTGCACACTGTTCGTATAGTCAGGAAACATGACACGTCACGATGGCAAGACAAAAAAGATCAAGTAACAGATATTGACTTTTGTTACTGCGAGCGCCAGTTCCTGTGCAGCACAGGAGCTGACACATGCTTTCACGACGACTTGGGCGTATGGGCCCCGCGGTTTCCGCCATCGGCCTTGGGGCGATGGGGATGTCCGATTTCTATGGTCATGCGGATGAGGCGGAATCGACCGCAACTATCCATGCTGCGCTGGAGGCCGGGGTCACGCTGATCGACACAGGCGATTTCTACGGCATGGGTCACAACGAGATGCTGATCGGGGATGCGCTCAAGGGATCCAAGCGCGACAAGGCCATTCTTTCAGTGAAGTACGGCGCGCAGCGCGGACCGGACGGGGCCTTCCTTGGCTTTGCGAGCGACCCGGCTTCGACCAAGACGGCGATTGCCTACACGCTGAAGCGGCTGCGGGTGGATTACATCGATATCTACCGCCCTGCGCGGGTTTCGCCGACGGTTCCGATCGAGGATACGATCGGGGCGATCGCTGATCTCGTTAAGGCCGGGTATGTGCGCCATATCGGATTGAGCGAAGCGGGGCCCGAGAATATCCGCCGCGCGCACAAGGTTCATCCGATCGTCGACCTGCAGATCGAATACTCTATCATGACGCGCAGCGTGGAGGACAAGATCCTGCCTGTGTTGCGTGAGCTGGGCATCGGGATGACAGCTTATGGCGTGCTGTCGCGCGGGTTGATCAGTGAAGGTGCGCTGGGAGGACAGTCGATGGGCGGCTTCCGTTCGCACTCGCCACGCTTCCAGGGCGACAATCTGAGCCAGAACCTGACGCTGGTGCAGGCGCTGAAAGCGATTGCGGACGAGAAGGGCTGCACGGTGGCTCAGCTGGCCATCGCCTGGGTGGCGCAGCGGGGCGATGACATTGTGCCGCTGGTTGGCGCGCGCAGGCAGGAGAGGCTGGCGGAGGCGCTGGTTGCGCTCGATATCACGCTGTCGCCGCAGGAGCTGGGGCGGATCGATGCAGCGGTGCCCGTGGGGGCGGTTGCCGGGATGCGGTATGCGCCCGAGCAGATGGCGATGCTCGACTCCGAGCGTTAGATCAGGAGTGCTGGACGCGAAGCGATGAATGGGTGATCTACCCAACTGATGAGTGATTCAATCCGCGACCGCATTCTCGACGCCACTGTCGAGCAGCTGCGACGCCACGGCCCGGCGAAAACCGGCGTCGTGGACGTCGCGCGGGCGTTGGATATGAGCCACTCGAATGTTTACAAGCACTTCGCTTCCAAGAGTGCTTTGTTCGATGCGGTGGCGGAGCGCTGGCTGGCGCAGGTGATGGCGCCGCTGACGAAGATCGCCACTGACAAGAAGACGCCGGCGCCGAAGCGGCTGAAGGCGTGGGTGCGCCAGCTTGCCGAAACGAAGCGCCGGAAGGTGCTGGACGATACCGAGATGTTTGCGGTTTACAGCGCCGTCACGGCGGAAGCGCATGACGTGGTGGCGCGGCACATTGCGCACATGCATGACGAGATATGCGAGATCCTGCGCGACGGGGCGAAGGCGGGGGACTGGCCGCTGAAGTCGGCGGACAGCACGGCGAAGATGATCCTCAACGCCACCTCACGCTTCCATCACCCGGCAATGGTGCAGCTCGATCAGGGCAAGAGCGACCTGAAGGAGTTCGATGCGCTGATGGATCTGCTGATCGCGGGCCTGCAGGCGCGGGGATAGTTGGAGCGCTATTCGGTGTCTCGTTGAATCGGCGGGTGTTAGCCGAAAGAGCGCTGGCCGTCGTCGTTGCGGTGAACGATTTCCCAGCGGTTGCGGCCGGAGATCATCCAGACGACGGCTTCGCGGCCGCTGGCTTCGAACAGGCCGACGCCGTGGGCTTGAGCCGCTTTCTTGGCGCGGAACAGGGCGGGGCCGCAGGCTTCCCATTCGAAGTTGGCCTGCACGGCGCCCTGAGCGAAGCGGTAGTTGGCGTTCTTCGAGGCGCTGGTGCTGTCCGGGTCGAAGGAGTGGTGAGGGTCGGCAGCGCCGGGAAAGCTCTGCGCCATGTCGCGCTGCCAGGCTTGCAGGGCGGGTGTGGTGCGGCTGGGGTCGCTGCCGAGCGGGCCGTCGACGGAGCGGAACGAGCGGCTGATCCAGTCGAGGAAATCATGCCGGTCGCGCGGGGCGGCGAACAGGTCGAATGCGTAAAGGTCGTAAGCCAATGTCGGAATCCGGCGCTGTGAGCCCTAAGATAAGCCATGGCGGCGTTAAGGCTTCGATACGGGCGCGGTGAGGATTCACCAGACCGGGCGGTTTACCATGCGGATCGAAAGCTGTTCGGCGGATCAGGTTGTCCGGAAAAGGAACCAGCCACCGCCCAGATTTTCGACCCAGATGAATTCCGAGGGGCTGATGGGCGGCGGGCCGGATGGGCCTGCGCGGTAGAAGCCGACCGTGTTGTCCATCATGCCGCCGACGGTGACGCGGATGCCGTCGCCGGCGTCTTCGATCACGGTGAGGCCGAGTGCTTTCAGCGATGGGCCGAGACTGGGCGCCGGGTCGCGATCGAGCGCGGGTGTGCGTGGGACGGGCCGTCGTTGGTATGTCTGGATCAGGGATTCGATCGCGGGTTTGTTCGCGGTGAACCAAGTGCGGAGCTGGCTATCCGAGGAGAGGGTGAGTTCGAGGTTGCGTTTCAGCAGCTGGTCTTCGGGCGGTAGCGTGGGGCGCTTCTTCATTTCCTCGAGCATCTGCATGGTCATGCCGGACATCGCCATCCTGCGGTAGGCGGAGACGGCCCAGCCCGCCTGTGTGCGATCGAGGAAGAAATAGGCGTCGGCTTCTTCGCCCTTGGAGCCGCGCAGGACGATGCGGGCGACTGCGCTGTCCTTGCCGATCGGGATCAGGCGGTCGGCGGCGGGAAGATTGCTTTTGGCGTCGCTCGCCATCTCGCTGGCTTCGCCGGTGAGCAGGGCGCGGCCTTCGGGCGTCGTCAGCTGGCCGGCATTGGCGAGCTCGATGAAGCGGGCGACTGCGGCGTCGGGTGTGGATTGGGCGAGAGCCGTCGGTGCGGCGAGCGCTACGGCGGCTGCGGCGAGCAGGGTGCGAAGGGTCATGTGGCTCCTGTTGCTTGCCGCTGGCGGGGTGACTGCCGGGCAGGCGCCCGGCGGTCCCGGATGTTTAGAACACCACCACGCTTCGGATGCTCTCGCCTGCGTGCATCAGGTCGAAGCCCTTGTTGATCTCTTCGAGTTTGAGCGTGTGGGTGATCATGGGGTCGATCTCGATCTTGCCGTCCATGTACCAGTCGACGATCTGCGGGACGTCGGTGCGGCCGCGGGCGCCGCCGAAGGCGGAGCCTTTCCAGACGCGGCCGGTGACGAGCTGGAAGGGTCGGGTGGCGATTTCCTTGCCGGATTCCGCGACGCCGATGACGACGCTGGTTCCCCAGCCGCGATGGCAGGATTCCAGCGCCTGACGCATGACCTTGGTGTTGCCGGTGCAGTCGAATGTGTAGTCGGCGCCGCCATCGGTGAGGGCGACGAGGTGCTGGACGAGATCGGTTGTGACGTTGTTCGGGTTGACGAAGTGCGTCATGCCGAAGCGCTCGCCCCATTCACGCTTGGACGGGTTGATGTCGACGCCGACGATCTTGTCTGCGCCGACCATTTTGAGGCCCTGGATGACGTTGAGGCCGATGCCGCCGAGGCCGAAGACGATACAGTTGGCGCCGGGTTCGACTTTCGCGGTCTTCACGACGGCGCCGACGCCGGTGGTGACGCCGCAGCCGATGTAGCAGGCCTTGTCGAAGGGGGCGTCCTCGCGGATTTTTGCAACCGCGATCTCGGGCATGACGGTGAAGTTCGAGAAGGTCGAGCAGCCCATGTAGTGATAGATCGTCTGGCCCTTGTAGCTGAAGCGCGACGTGCCATCGGGCATCACGCCCTTGCCCTGCGTGGCGCGGATGGCTGTGCAGAGATTGGTTTTCTGGCTGAGGCAGCTTTTGCACTGGCGGCATTCGGGCGTGTAGAGCGGGATGACGTGGTCGCCGGGTTTCACGCTGGTCACGCCGGGCCCGACTTCGCGGACAATGCCTGCGCCTTCATGGCCGAGGATGGATGGGAAGAGGCCTTCCGAGTCGAAGCCGTCGAGCGTGTAGGCGTCTGTGTGACAGATTCCTGTCGCCATGATCTCTACAAGGACTTCACCGGCTTTCGGTCCTTCGAGATCGAGTTCCACGATTTCGAGAGGCTTCTTGGCTTCGAAGGCGACGGCGGCACGCGTTTTCATCGGGAATTGTCTCCAGCTTGGAGGCACTCAGAACGTGGGTAGCGGTCGGGGTCAAGATGTTGTCGCGCGGGCGGGCAGGTTGCGCACAGGCTGCCTGCGCGAATGACACTGCAAAAGTTTTTGCAGCTTGAAATTCAATGCGTTCCGGGCGGGAGTTGAAACAGGCAACAAGCTGTTCATCGCAGGTTCGGGTAGCGTGCGGCACGCTTGGCGGATGATCAGGAAGATTGCGATTGCAGGTCTTGGATCGATCCTGCTGGGGTGTATGCCCGCTTATGCGCAGGATATGCCGGAACTTGATGGTGCACCGCCACCGCTGAAAATTCCCGCGCCGCAGGTTCCCAAACCGGCGCCGAAACCCGCCATCGCCAAGCCGATTCCCAAGCCAACACCCGCCGTGACGAACAAGGGAGCGACAGCCGAAGAGAGGCTGGCGCAGCAAGCTGCAGCGCAAAAGGCAGAGCAGGTGAGGCTTGAGAAGCAGGCGGCGGATCTGAAGGCGCGTCAGGCAAGCCTTGATGCGCGCGCAGCGGAGCTGGCTGCGGAGGAAAGGCGGCTGGCGACGCTGCGGGTTCAACAGGAGGCGGAAGTGGCGGCCCAGCGGGCGGAGCTGGCGCGCGACAGTGAGGATGTTGCACGGCAGCTGGCGCAGGCGTCGGCGCGGACGGAACAGCCGGCGCCAGTTGCGGCGCGTGGTATCGAGCCCGGCCAGCGACGCTACCGCTATGACGATCTGGACCGCGAGGTGGCGCTGGATTCCTGCATTGCCGCCAGCGAGGACGCGGCGCGCGTGCAGAATTTCTATTCGGCGCGGTACGATGTTGAGCCGCGCTTTTATCAAGGACGCACCCTGCAGGTGCGCGGCCTGATGCGTGTCGAAGACCGGCGCGGTTTTCGGATTCTCGATACGGTCTGCGATGTTGACGCCGACGGCGACGTGGAGCGCTTTGCGTTTCTTCGCTGAAATCCGGCCTGAGATGAGCCCGGCCTTCCGCTTCGTACACGAGGAGTTGTACGCGTTTCGCAGTCGTGGACTTGTCGCCATTCGCGGATGGTGTGAGTAGATGCTCACTCAATCGGATCAGTGGGACAAGTCGATGAAGCTTTTCATTTCCGCCGGTATCTGCGTTTCAGCGATGCTGCTGGCAGCCGCTCCGGCCGCAGCGCACTTCATCCTTGTCGCGCCTGATGCGTGGGTTGAGGTGAACGTGCTGGGCGATCCGCAGAAGGCTGCGCCGTGCGGTACGTCTGACATCACCAAGGGTACGCCGACCGGCAAGGTGACGGAGATGAAGGGCGGCGACACGCTGCACATCAAGATCAAGGAGACGATCTATCACCCCGGCCATTATCGCGTGGCGCTGGCTGTGCTGGATCGCAGCGAGCTGCCGGCTGATCCGGTAGCCGAGACGCGCGAGGGAACGCGCGGACCGATTTCGGTTTCGGGCAAGATCGATCCGGCGCCGAAGGCTCCGGTGCTGGCCGATGGCCTGTTCATGCATCGCGAACGGCCTGCGAAGGACACGTTCTGGGAAACCGATATCAAGCTGCCGAACATCAACTGCGATAAATGCACGGTGCAGGTGCTGCAGTTCATGGAAGAGCACGGGCTGAACAAGGAAGGCGAGTTTTCCTATCACCACTGCGCCGACCTGAAGATCACCGCCAACCCGGCGCTGCCGATCGACAAGAGCTGGCCGGGACAATAGCGCTATCGGGTTCAGCGGGTACGCGCTCGTCCTTCGACGGACGCACGCTTCGCGTGCTGCTCAGGATGAGCGCTACAGGAAAGCTGGTAGTTTAGCGCTCATGGTGAGCAGGCGGCGAAGCCGCCGTCCGTCGAACCACGAGCGCGTGCTAGTCGTCCAGCAGCGCCAGCACGTCTTCCAGTGATTTTCCGATGTGAAGCACGCGAGCGCGTGTCTCTTCATCCGGCTGGATGAGGTCGGGGATCATCAGTGTCATCAGGCCGGCGGCGTGGGCGGAGGCGGCGCCGGTGGGGCTGTCTTCGACGGCGATGATGTCGGGCGGCAGGTGGCCGAGAATGGTCGAGGCTTTCAGATAGGGCTCGGGGTGAGGCTTGCCGTGGGTGACGTCTTCGCGCGTGACCACGCCACGGAAGCGCTTGGCCAGGCTGTGGGCGCGGAAGTGTTTCTCGACCCAGCCGGGGCCGGACGAGGTCGCGAGGGCGTAGGGCGTGCCGAGACTGTCGAGGCGGTCAAGCAGGGCGGACGCGCCGGGCTTCAGCGGGGCGTGGCGGTCGCCGACATGCTCGCCAACGGTGGCGTAGAATTGTTCAAGCGGGAAGGTTTCGCCGAAATATTCGCGCATCTTCATTTCGCTGTGCTGGCGATGGCGGCCGACGAGGCTAAGGAACTGCTCGTGGGTGAAGGGCACGTCATGGCGGGTGGCGGCGGCCATGTATGCTTCGAGAACCAGCGCCTCTGAATCGATCAGCGTGCCGTCGAGATCGAAGACAACGGCTTTCGGGCGGCGGGGCAGGCGGAATGTGGTCATGGGCGTCAGGTCGGCGTTCCGGCTGGCCGGGTCAAGCGTGTGAAGGTATGAGGGCGCATGTTCGAGCTTGAGCAATTCGTCGCGGACTGCCGGGCGGCGCTGGCGGAGGACGCCACGCATGTCGCCATGCGCGAGGTGGTGAAGCGCGCCGTGGCTGATCCGGCGGCGGTGATGAGAGGGATCGGCGAGCCGGAGCGGGCCGGCATCCGCAAGCTGTATCATGCGCCTGACCTGACCATTCTGGATCTGGTGTGGGCGCCGGGGATGACGCTGCAGCCGCATGATCATCGCATGTGGGCGGTGATCGGCATCTATACGGGGCGCGAGGACAATATCTTCTGGCGGCGCCTGCCGGATGGCAGCGGGCGCGTGGAGGCGGCGGGGGCCAAGGCGCTGTCGGTTGGTGATGCTGAGCCGTTGGGGCGGAACATCATCCATTCGGTGACGAACCCTATCGCGCGGCATACCGGGGCTATCCACGTTTATGGCGGTGACTTCTTCGCCGCCGAGCGCAGCGAGTGGGACCCGGAAACGCTGATCGAAGGGCGCTATGACGCCGAGCGCGTGATGCGCCAGTTCGAGGCGGCGAACGGCTGACACGCAGGTGTTACGCGAGCCTTCCGTAACGGCGCCAGCTTCCGTTTGTCAGGCACGACGGACGGGGGTATTCCCAGCGCGTAAAGCGGAGTTTCAAATGCGGCGTATCGACGGGTTCATCGGCGGCAAATCGGTCAAAGTGACGTCGGGGCGCGAGGCCGATGTGTTCAATCCGAACACCGGCGACGTGCAGGCCAAGGTCGGTCTGGCGTCCACGGCGGACGTCGATGCGGCGGTGGAAGCGGCTGCGAAGGCCCTGCCTGGCTGGTCGAGCACGAACCCGCAGCGGCGGGCGCGTGTGATGTTCGAGTTCAAGCGGCTGGTCGAGGCGAACATGCAGTCGCTGGCCGAACTGCTGTCGAGCGAGCATGGCAAGGTGATTGCCGACTCCAAGGGCGATATCCAGCGCGGTCTGGAAGTGATCGAGTTCGCGTGTGGCATCCCGCACGCGCTGAAGGGCGAATACACCGAGGGCGCGGGGCCGGGGATCGACGTCTATTCGATGCGCCAGCCGCTGGGCGTGGTGGCCGGCATCACGCCGTTCAAC
>JAUYSA010000212.1 GCA_030696545.1 Hyphomonadaceae bacterium | reverse complement strand
GTTCCCTGACGTGCGGATTTGGTCCGACGCGCATTGTCATTCCGGGAGCCCCTGATGACCCCGTTTCAGGCGACGACCGTTACGATAGGTGCGCCGCACTTGCAACCCATTCTCATTTGCAATCAGCAGTAAAAACGCAGCTGTGATGAGATGTCGCTCAGAGGGCGGGCGGGATGAGCAAGCGCTCGAAATAGATCAGGGGAGCGGTGCGGAAGACGGCGCGGCCGCGCTCGGTGTAGCCGCAGCGGACGTAGAAATCGGCTGCGCCCGCATCGGCATCAAATGCGTCCAGCCGGATCGCCTGACCGGGCCACTTTCTCGCAAGCACGTCTGCCTGCGCGAGCATGGCGCGGCCGACTCCCAGCCGCTGCGCCTTGGGCGATATGGCCATGCTGGTGAGGTAGATCGGGGTTTTCACCTTGGTGAAGTACGATTTGTCGATCGCCCACGGCTTGAAGGTCGACAACGTCAGCGTGCCGACGATTGCGGCGTTCTGAACGGCGACGATCACCCTGCCCCGCTTCATCGCAAACAGGACGCCGTTTTCGGTGGTGTTGGACGACCAGAAGCCTTTGCCGAAACGGGCGGTCAGATCTTCAGCAGCCGCGATTCGCACCGCGGCGATTTCCAAAGCCTCCGCGGCGACTGCTTCGCGGATCGTTATGTCCACGCCCATCCTCCGCACTCCACCGGATCAGCGTTACGCAGAACGCCCAATGAAGCCACATCATCCGGCGTCCGCTGCGCATTATTTCGCGCCGCGGCCGCTGAGCGCGCCCGGGATCAGGAAAACCTTGAGGCGCCCCACCCCAGCGTGCATGACTTCCGCGAAGGTAACATCGACGAGGATTTCCATGGCGTTCCGCAACTCTTTCAAACTCGCCCTGCTCGGCGCCGTGTCGCTGAGCGCCTGCTCGACGATGGCGCCCAACCCATCCGGCGTGAGCGCCGAGGTGATGGCGATGCACCAGCGGTTCATGACGCTGGACACCCACCTCGACACGCCTGCCTTCTTCGACACCACGCGCGGCTATGACATCATGAAGCGGCATTCCTACGAGCGCGAGGGAACGCAGGTGGACTACCCGCGCATGGTGGAAGGCGGGCTCGATGGCGGGTTCTGGGCGATCTACATGGGCCAGGGCCCACTGACGCCGGAAGGCTATCAACAGGTGCGCGACAAGGCGCTGATCCGGGCCACCTCAATTCACAAGATGGTCGCGGCCAACCCTGACGAATTCGAGATCGCCCTCGTCTCCGCGGATGCCGAACGCATAAATGCCGCAGGCAAGAAGATCGTCTATCTGTCGATGGAAAACTCCTACGAGCTGGGCGATGACATCTCGCTGCTCGACAGCTTCTACAAGCTTGGCGTGCGGATGGCTGGCCCGGTTCACAACGGCACCAACCAGCTGGCTGATTCCACCAATCCCGGCGCAGTCGGCGCGAAGTGGGGCGGGCTCTCGCCCATGGGGCGCGAGTATGTGAAGCGCGCCAACGAACTCGGCATCATCCTGGACGGCAGCCATTCGGCTGACACCACAATCGACCAGATGATCGACCTGTCGGCGACGCCGATCATTCTGTCGCACCATGGCTGCGACGGCGTGCACGAACACCCACGCAACCTGCCCGACGCGCTGCTCAAGAAAATGGCGGCGAAGGGCGGCGTGATTCACATGAACGCGCTGGGAGCCTTCTTGAAAGACCTGCCGCAGACCAAGGAGCGCATGGGGGCGATGGGCGCCATGCGCGCCAAATGGGGCGATACCGATCAGCTTACCGGCGAGAAGTACGAGCAGTTTCTGGATGAGAGGAGCGCGCTGAACAAGCAGTTCCCCGAAAACCGCGCGACCTTCGAGGACTACATGGAGCAGATCCTCTACGCCATCAAACTGGTGGGCGTTGATCATGTCGGCTTCGGCGCGGACTGGGACGGCGGCGGCGGAGTGGCTGGCTATGACGACGTCACCATGCTGCCGAAGATCACCGAGCGCCTGCTGAAGGAAGGCTACACCGAAGCCGACCTGCAGAAGATGTGGGGCGGCAATGTAGTGCGCCTGCTGAAGGCGGCCGAGGACTACAAGGCTTCGCTGAAGAAGTAGCGGGTCGGGACTGCCGGGCGCGAGCCCGGCGGCCTCGAACTATGCCGCGCCGCTGACATTCGCCCAGATCGCGGCGAACGGGATCGAGTCCTTCAGCATGAAGGCTGCTGTCACCAATAGGTAGCAGCCGAAGATGCGTTTCAGCTTTACCGGATCAAGGCTGTGGGCGGCGGCGGCGCCGAGCGGCGCCGTGAGAATGCTCATCGCCGTGATTGCGGCGAGCGCGATCAGGTTGACGAAGCCGATCGAGCCGACCGGCAGGTGGGGCTGGCCGAAGCCCGTCACCATGCTGCCTATGGCGCCGGGAACGGCGATGATCGTGCCGAAGCCAGCCGCCGTGGCGACGGCGCGGTGCATGTTCACGCCGCTCATCGTCATGATGAGAATGGCTGGCGTGCCGCCGCCGATGCCGAGCAGCGAGGAGAATGCGCCGAGGCCGGAGCCGAGCGCGGCGCGCACCGGACCTTTGGGCATGTTCTCTTCCGTCTTCGCCTTGCGGCCGAGGATGCGGAAAACGAACTGCAGGCCGAGCGGGATCAGGAAGACGCCGAAGGCAATCTTGAGCTGTTCGCCATCCATGAAGCTGGTGAGCGCGACGCCCGCAATCACGCCACCGACAACCCAGGGCAGCCAGCCCTTGAGAATGTTCCAGTCGACCGCTCCCCTCTTCGCGTGCGCCTGGACGGAGCGGAGCGAGGTGAAGAAGATCGTCGCCAGCGACGTGCCGATGGCGACATGCATGATGTGCTCGTTGCCGCCCTCATGCGGCAAAACAGTCAACACGGCCGCAAGCGCCGGCACGACCACGAAGCCGCCGCCAATGCCGAACATGCCCGCTACGAACCCCGCAAACAGGCCCGCCACGAGCATCGATACCACAAGCAGTCCGTATTGCTGGATTGCAGGGCCGATCCAGTCCTGCTGAGAGGCAATTTCCGCCATGTCGTTAAGCGCCACGCCAACTTCCCGATAAGGTTCTGCGGTGATGGTTTTCA
>JAUYSA010000204.1 GCA_030696545.1 Hyphomonadaceae bacterium | reverse complement strand
ACAAGGTTGACGATGTTCGCGGCAAGGTGCCTTCGCTCAAGCATGTCCGGCCCTTCCGGTCGGCTGGGTCATGAACCCGATCTACGCTTCGCTGCCGGACACGATCTTTGATGTGATGTCCGGTCTGGCTCGCGAAACTGGCGCCATAAATCTAGGACAGGGATTTCCCGAATGGGACGGTCCAGGGGATATCCGCGAATTTGCCGCGAAAGCAATCATTGAAGGCCCGAACCAGTATCCACCGATGCGTGGGACGCCTGCCTTGCGCGAAGCGGTCGCAGAGCACTACGGGCGCTTGCAGGGCGTCAACCTCGACTGGAAAACCGAAGTCACCATCACGTCCGGGGCAACAGAAGCGTTGGCTGCAGCTCTGCTGGCGGTGCTGCAGCCCGGCGATGAGGTGGTGTTGTTCGAGCCTATGTACGACAGCTATCTTCCGATGTTGCGACGCGCGGGCGCCACGGCGCGGTTCGTGCGTCTCGAGCCGCCTGAGTGGCGCATAGACCCGGCCATGCTGGCGGCCGCATTCAACGAACGAACGCGTGCGATCGTTCTGAACACGCCGCTCAACCCTTCTGCCAGCCTGATCGGGCGCGAGGACCTCGCGCTCATCGCGGCGCAGTGCGTGAAGCATGACTGCATCGCCATATCCGATGAAGTCTGGGAGCATTGTGTGTTCGACGGCGCGGCGCACATGTCGATGCTGCAAGCGCCGGGAATGCGCGACCGAACGATAAAGATCGGCTCTGCCGGAAAGATGTTTTCCATGACGGGCTGGAAGGTTGGCTTCGCGTGTGCGTCGCCAAGGCTGACGGATGCGTTTGCCAAGGCGCACCAGTTTCTCACCTTCACAACGCCGCCCCACCTGCAGGCAGCGGTGGCGTTTGGCCTCGCCAAGCCGCGCGAGCATTTCGATGAAATGCGCACGAGTCTTGTTCGCGCCCGTGACCGCATGACGCTGGCGTTGAAGCAGGAGGGCTTTCATGTGCTACCTGCAGCGGGAACCTACTTTGCCGCCATTGATCTGCATGCGTCTGGTATCGCAATGACCGACGCCGAATTCGCCATCCGCGCCGTCAAGGAATGCGGTGTCGCGACAATCCCATTCTCGGCTTTTTATGCCAATCCGCCAGCGACATCCCTTGCCCGGCTTTGCTTTGCCAAGTCGGATGCCACGCTGGATCGCGGCGTCGAGTGTCTTGCAAAGGCGCGCAGACTGATGGCCTGAGCCAGATTTTCTCTTGCGCTCCCGGCAATGCTCGCTTCGATAGTGGATCAGCCGGAGGGTCCCATGGCGTCAATTCGCATTACTGCTCGTGTCATCGCGAAGGGCGAGCGCGCTTTCGGTCCGGGCAAGGCGGACCTTCTGGAGCATATCGCCGCCGAGGGGTCGATCTCCAAGGCGGCCAAGGCCATGGACATGAGTTATTCGCGCGCATGGCAGCTGGTCGACGCTATGAATAACGCGTTTCGGAAGCCGCTCGTCGAGTCGTCGACGGGCGGGAAGAAGGGCGGGGGCGCGGTGCTGACGCGAGCAGGGGAAGAGGTGTTGTCGCTGTTCCGCAAGATGGAAGAGAAGCTGGCTGCAGACGTGGAAGCCTTTTTCCCCGAGTTTGAAAAGCGATTGCGATAAATTCGATCGCCGTAGTTGTTAGCGTTATCGCCGGATTCGGCGCGCTTATCCTTGCAGCGATCGTGTTCTTTCGGGTACGGGTGACGACGTCCTAGAAGCAAGCTGGAGCGGGCATGGAACATACGGCTGCTGGACCCGATCTCGGCTTGGCTGTGGCCCTGCTCGCTGCGGGCGTGGTCGCAGTGCCGATTTTCCGTTTGCTGGGTCTTGGCGCGGTGCTTGGGTATCTAGCTGCGGGCGTCCTTGTCGGTCCGTATGCCCTGAAGCTGTTCGACGATCCGCAGGCGGTGCTGCACGTCGCTGAGTTCGGCGTGGTGATGTTTCTTTTTCTCATCGGCCTTGAGATGCGCCCAGCGAAGCTCTGGGCGATGCGGCGGGATATATTCGGGCTTGGGCTTGTTCAGGTGCTGACGTGCGGGCTGTTGCTGTCGGGCGTGGGGATTGCATTTGGCCTTCCATGGCCCGCTGCCGTGATTGGCGCTTTTGGCTTTGTGCTGTCGTCGACCGCCGTGATCATGAAGATGATGGAGGATCGCGGCGAGGTTTCTTCTGCATCGGGGCAGAGGTCTGTTGCGATCCTTCTGCTGGAAGACCTCGCGATCATTCCCTTGCTGGCATTGGTCGCTGTCCTCGCGACGATTGCTCCGGGGGCGGAAGTGGACACGCATGCCGCGCCATTGTGGCAGACTATCGGCCTGGCGGTCGGAGCCGTGGCGCTCGTGTTTGTCGCTGGACGCTACCTGATGAACCCGCTGTTCGCGTTCCTTGCTTGGACAGGCGCGCGGGAAGTGATGACCGCCGCCGCGCTCATGGTGGTGCTTGGCGCCGCGCTATTGATGGATCTCGGCGGCCTGTCGATGGCGATGGGCGCTTTTCTTGCCGGCGTGCTGCTGTCTGAATCCACCTTCCGGCACCAGCTCGAAGCGGATGTCGAACCGTTCCGCGGCATCCTGCTGGGGTTGTTCTTCCTTGGCGTCGGCATGTCGCTGGATCTCAACCTTGTTGTCGCCAGCTGGCAGCTGATCGCGGGCGGCGTGGTGTCATTCATGCTGGTGAAGTCGCTTGGCATCTATGTTGTGGCGCGCCTGTTCCGGGCGAAGCATCGCGAAGCTCTGCACAGGGCCGCACTGTTTGCACAAGGCGGCGAGTTCGCGTTCGTACTATTTGCCGGCGCTCTTGCCGGCGGCGTTATGGATGCGCAGACGGCCGCCGGTATGACTGCCGTGGTCATTCTCTCCATGGTGCTGACGCCTCTGGCGGTCATGGCCATCGAGCGGCTTACGCCGCCAGAGAAGGAGTCCATGGATGGGATCGAGGAGGCGTCCGATCTTCATGGACGTGTCCTGTTCGTCGGCTTCGGGCGGTTCGCGCAGGTTGTGTCCCAGCCGCTACTGGCGAAGGGGATCGACGTCTCGATCATCGAGATTGACGTGGAGATGATCCGGGCTGCCGGGCAGTTCGGCTTCAAGGTGTATTACGGCGACGGCACGCGTCTTGATGTGCTTCGCGCTTCGGGGGCGGCGACGGCGGAGGCCATTCTGGTTTGTGTCGACAAGCAGGAAGCCGCTGACAAGGTTGTTGAGCTGGTGAAGTCCGAATTTCCACATGCCAAGCTTTTTGTGCGCGCCTTTGATCGCGGTCATGCGCTGCGCCTGATCAATGCGGGCGTGGACTACCAGCTGCGCGAAACGCTGGAATCCGCGCTCGTCTTCGGCCGCCAGGTCTTGCTTGATCTCGGGGTGGATGAAGCCGAAGCCGACGATCTCGTCCTTGATGTTCGCCGTCGCGACGAGCAGCGGCTGGAAATGCAGATCGCGGGCGGGTTGCGTGCGGGCTTGTCCCTCATGCGTGGCAACATCGCAACGACACAGCCCGCGCCACTGGTGGTGCCTCGCAAGAAGGCCAAGGCGCTCAACGAGGAAGCCGCTGAAACTATCGCGGAAAAAGCCGAATAGGCGAAATGTTGATAGCTGCACAACGCGTTCGCGTTTGTTGGGCGAGTCAGGAGAAGATGATGTTGCGCAAATGGTTGGGTTCCGTGGTGGCGGCTGCGGCAGTTGTGGGCGCGTGTTCTGAAAAGCCAGCTGAGGGGCCCGCTACCGTATCTGCGCCCGAGACTGCTGTGGCTGAGCCCGCGGCGGCGCCGTCAATCGAAAGTCTGCCCGCCGGCGACTACAAGATTGACCCGATGCACGCATCGCTTGTGTTCACAGTCAATCATCTCGGCTTCTCCCACTATACCGGCCAGTTCAACCGCTTCACGGCCGATCTAAATCTGGACCCTGCCAATCCAGCCGCAGCGCAACTGACAGCAACCGTTGATCCGACATCGCTCAGCATCCCAAGCCCGCCAGACGGCTTCGTCGCGGAGTTGCTGGGCGAGCAATGGCTCAACTCAGCCGCCTTCCCGCAGATGACCTTCAAGTCGACCCAGATAGCTGTGACGGGGCCGAATACAGCAGATGTGACGGGCGACTTCACGCTTCACGGTGTCACCAAGCCGGTGACATTGGCGATGACGTTCAACGGCGGCTATCAGGGGCACCCGCAAGACCCGCACGCGCGCATTGGCTTCTCGGCGAAAGGTTCGCTGAAGCGGTCCGATTTCGGAATTGCCTACGGCGTTCCCGCGCCGGGATCGACGATGGGCGTCAGCGATGAAGTGACGATTGCGATCGAAGCGGAATTCAGCGGCCCGCCTCTGGCCGACAAACCCGCCCAGTAGCAAGGGCGGGCGTCAACCCGAGATGCGTCCACGCGACGCTTCTCGGGTGATATCCAGAACTAGTCTTTGGCGCGCTCGACATAGGCGCCGTCTTCGGTGTTGACGACGATGCGTGTGCCCGTGGCGATATGGGGGGGCACCATGACGCGGATGCCGTTCGACATCTTGGCCGGCTTGTACGAGCCCGACGCTGTCTGGCCTTTCACCACTGGTTCCGTCTCGACGATCTCGAGCGTCACGCGCTGGGGAAGCTTGATCGCCACCGGGCGGCCGTCGAACATGAGCAGGTCGCAGTCCATGTTCTCGCCAAGGAATGCAGCGTCATCTCCCAGCATGGCGGCAGGAACCATGATCTGCTCGTAGTTTGTGGGGTTCATGAACACGTAGAGCTCGCCGTCCTTGAAGAGGAACTGGTGCTTCACCTCTTCAACAAAGGCGAGTTCAAGCTGGTCGGTGGTCTTGTAGGTGTCGACAACCTTCACGCCGTCCGAGATGCGGCGCATGTCGATCGTGGCGGTCGGCGTGCCTTTTCCGGGGCGATAGGTTTCAGCCTTGAGGACGGTGTAGAGCTGGCCGTCTTCCTTCTCGAGAACGTTGCCCTTGCGCACGTCGCTGGCGATAACTTTGACCACGATAAGCCGCCTTTGTCTTTGAAGTGGGGGCGGAGTATGGCTCGGCCACCGGGAAACTGTAGAAGCGGCGCGGTCATACAATGACCCGCCGTGGCGGCCAAGCCCGGCTGGATGCGGCCATTGGAGCCCGAATTGCCTGATACAAAGCCTTGGTGGAACAGGGATTCCCATGCCGATCGCCGCCCCTTCCTGCAGGGCCGTGGACGGATAAGGGACGCTGCGCGCGCCTGGTTTGTCGCGCAGGGCTTTACAGAGGTGGAGTGCGGGGCCCTGCAAGTGTCGCCCGGAAACGAGGCCCACCTGCATGGCTTCCGCACTGACTGGGTCGGCGAGAACGGCACGCGCAGGCGATTATATCTCCACACCTCGCCAGAGTTCGCCGCGAAGAAATTGCTCGCGGCAGGCGAAACGCGGATTTTCGATTACGCGCGCGTTTATCGGAATGGTGAGGCCGGTCCGCTCCATTCTTCGGAATTCACCATGCTGGAATGGTATCGCTCGGGAGAGCCATACAGCGCGGTGATGGCTGACTGTGTTGAGCTCTGCAGGCTGGCATTGCGGGCGACAGGGCGCGAAGCGTTGGAGTGGCGGGGACAGACATGCGATCCCTATCCGGAGCCCGAGCGTCTGACCGTGTCGGATGCCTTCAAGCGTCACGCCGAGATCGATCTTGAGCCAACTTTCGGCAGCGTCACGGCGATGGCGCGCGCTGCGCAGGCAATCGGCGTCAGGACATCTGCAGAGGACAACTGGTCAGACATATTCAGCCGCGTGCTGGTCGAGCGGATCGAGCCCAAGCTGGGGCAAGGCTGGCTGACCCTGCTTTGCGAATACCCTGGCGAAGAGGCCGCTCTCGCGCGGCCGCTCGCGCGGGATGCTCGCTACGCTGAACGCTTCGAGCTTTATGCCTGTGGTGTGGAGCTGGCAAACGGCTTCGGCGAACTGACCGATCCCGTGGAACAGCGCCGGCGGTTTGAAGCCGAGATGGACGTCAAGCAGGCGGCTTATGGCGAGCGCTATCCGCTGGACGAGGA
>JAUYSA010000155.1 GCA_030696545.1 Hyphomonadaceae bacterium | reverse complement strand
CCATGGGCCACACCTCACCATCCCCCTCCGTCTCGCTGACTACGTCAGCGATCCACCTGCCCCTGCTCCGCATGGGGAGGCAAGATCAGAGCAACGAAGGGGAATTGCCTCCATCAGTCCGCAGGACTGGGGGAGGTGGATTGCGCGCCCTTGCGCGCAAGACGGAGGGGGCAAGCCCCATCCTCCGCCACTAGCGCTCCAAAGAGCGCACAAATCCAAACCAGAAAACCCGCTCACCAGCGGGATCGCGCCCTCGCGCCTACTCGCCCGCCGGCAGCGTACCCGGCGGCGTCCCCGTCGCAGCCGAAGCCGCGCGTCTCCGGGCCTCTTCCGCCGCTTCGCGCTTCTCTTCCGCTTCCTCGCGCTTGGCGTCCGCCTCTTCGCGCCGCTTGCGGCCGCGCTCGATCAGCACCGCCATGATGATCCCGGACTCATAGAGCAGGTACAGCGGCACGCCCAGAATGAACTGGCTGAACGGGTCCGGCGGCGTCACCACGGCGGCGACGACGAAGATGATGATCAGCGCATATTTCCGCCCGGAGCGCAGGAAGGATGACTGGATCACCCCCGCCATCGACAGGAGCGACATCACGATCGGCAGCTGGAAAGCAAACCCGAAGCACATCAGCAGCGAGATCGTAAGCTCGTAATACTCCTTCACCTTCGGAACATAGACGGCCTTCACATTCGTCCCGATCAGCTCCTGGCTGAACGACAGGTCCATGAACGCCGGCAGCACGAAGAAATAGACCAGCGCCGTCCCGGCCACGAACAGCACAGGCATCACGAACAGGAACGGCAACACCGCCATGCGCTCGTTCTTGTACAGCCCCGGCGCCACGAACGCGTAAATCTGATACGCGATGAACGGGAAGCCGACCGCCAGCGCCATAACGAACGCCAGCTTCAGCTTCACGAACAGCATTTCCAGCGGCGCCGTTGTCTGCGCCACGAACAGCTCGCCCAGCGGCCGCCCGGCGCGATGGGCGGCGTCGCCCAGCGGCGTCAGCAGGTAGTTCAGCACGCTGTCAGTCACGAACCACGCCGCGCAGAACAGCACGCCGACCACGATCAAACTGTGCGTCATCCGGTTCCGCAGCTCGATCAGATGATCCATCAGCGGCGCGCGGCTGGCCTCGACCTCGTCCACCGTCTCGGCGGGTACTGCATTCGCAATGGCGGCTTTCTTGGCCATCAGACGGTCGTGCCCTGCTTCACAGGCTCAAGCTCGGCGGGCGCAACGTCTTCATGGATGATGTACGGCTCGCCCGCGACGCTGCGCGAAGCCTCGCCATTCACATGCACGCCATTCGCCGTGTCGGCTGGGGCCGCCTCGATCGTGGCCATATCAACTGGCGCGCCGCCGATGCGGTTGTCCTCGCCCGTGTCGTATCCCGGATGGTCAGGCGACAGCCCCGCATAAGGCGCTGGCTCCGGTTTGACCTCGGCGATCGCAGGCACGGCAGCGACAGCCCTAAGCGCGGGATGAACCGGCGCAGGTATCGGCGCCATCACCTCGTTCACGTCTTTCTCGATTGCAGCGCGGTCTTCCTCGATCTCGCGCTTGAGATCCTCCAGCCCGGTCGACGCTTTCAGGTTAGCGACTTCCTTGCGCAGCTCGTCCAGCTCGGCCTGCCGGCCCAGCTCATCGATGCCCTGTTTGAACTCGAACGCCATCGCGCGCATCTTGCCGGTGAAGCGCCCGAACTTGCGCATCATCAACGGCAAATCCTTCGGGCCGATGACGATAATCGCCACCACCACCAGCAGGATCATTTCCTCGAAGCCGACACCCGGCATCATGGCGTTGTCGCTCCCTTGCGGAGAGACGAAGGTTCAACCGCGTCCATTCCGCCCCCGGACTGGGACGATCAGACTTTCGTCTTTTCCTTCTCCGGGGTGACATTGATCGGCTCATTGACCAGCGCGCCAGACGTGGTCTGGCTCGTGTCGACTTCGCCGTCCTTCAGCCCCTTGCGGAAGCTTTTGATGCCCTTGGCCATGTCGCCCATCATGGCGGAAATCTTGCCACGACCGCCGAACAGCAGCAGCAGGATCGCCGCGATAACTAGCAGCTCCGTGATGCCCAGTTTTCCAAACATTTGGTGTACTCCGGTGCGCCGTTTCCGGCGGATTGCAGTGGGCGTCCGTCGCCCCGGTCTTGCGGTAACGTAACCTTCCGGAAGGGACTCTGCAAATGCCAGACGGCCGATTGGCCGGTCTTCTGCATTAACTGTGTCAGCTCCGGTCCTCGGCCCCTTCAAGGAAGTCGGGCTGGAACTCCCTGTCATCAAGAGGGTCCTCGCCCAGAAGTTCGCCAGTTTCAGGGTCCCGGGGCGTGCCAGCGAACTCGAAATCGCGGGGAATCTCGGCTGACAGCAGCCCCGCCGCCTTCAGGTCCTCCCTGCCCGGCAGGCTGTCGATCGCGTCCAGACCGAAGTGAATCAGGAACGACTCAGTGGTGCCAAATGTCACAGGCCGGCCCGGCGTCCGCCGCCGCCCGCGCGGCCGCACCCAGCTGGCCTCCATCAGGATATCCAGCGTGCCGGACGACACCGCGACCCCGCGCACATCCTCGATCTCCGCCCGCGTAACCGGCTGGCAGTACGCAATGATCGCCAGCGTCTCCAGCGCCGCCCGCGACAGCGCCTTGGGCTGCTCGCGCGTTTCCTCGAACAGGAAGGCCAGGTCCGGCGCCGTCTGGAACCGCCACTTGCCGGCAACTTCCACCAGCTGCACGCCCTTGCTCGCATAGGCGGCCTTCAGCTTCAGCAGCACATCGCCCGGCTCCACCCCCGGCGGCAGCGCCCCCGCCAGCGTCGTCGCATCCACCGGCTCGTCGGAGGCAAACAGCACCGCCTCCGCCCGCCTCACCGCATCCGCCAGCCGCTCCGGATCAGGCTCCGCCCGCGCCGCCTTCACCTCAACGCGCGGCTCAGCTTCCGCCAGCGGCTCGGCCTTCACCTTGCGCGCCTTCGCCAGCTTCGCGACCGCCTCGCGCATATCCTCCAGCGCCGCGTCCTTGTCGTCCTCGCCGCTCATTCCGCCGCCTTCAGCGCATCCCGCGCCTTGCGAACATACACATCCGAAAAATGCTGATCCTGCCGCAGATCCACAGCGCGGTCCTTCGTCAGCTCCAGCGCCGCCGAGAAAAAGCTTGCCACCTCGGACCGCCTCGGCGCGTCCTTCGACTCCTCGTCCTCTGCCCGCATCATCTGGATCGACGCCCAGTCGATCAGATCCGGCACCAGCGCCGCCAGCTTCCGCCGCGCCGTATCCAGCGGCACCACCGGCTGCCGCTTGATCACATGCGCCTGCACTTTCACCTTGCGCACATTGATGTCGCCGAAAGCCTTCAGCACATCATGCAGCGTCGAATTCCATAGCGGCTTGCGGATGATCTTCGCCAGCTGCGGATCGCCGCGCGGAAACACATCGCGCTTGTCGAGGTTCCCCTCATACAGCTCGTTCACTGCCTTCCGCATCGCATCCAGTCTGCGCAACCGGAAAGCCAGCCGCCCCGCCAGCGCATCCGGATCAAGCTCGTCCTCACTCTTCTTCTCGGACGGCAACAGCAATCGCGATTTCAGGAACGCCAACCACGCCGCCATCAAGAGATAGTCGGCAGCGAGATCGATCTTCTTCGCCTGCGCCTCGCGCACATACTCCAGATACTGGTCCGCCAGCTTCAGGATCGAGATCTTCACCAGGTCGATCTTGTGCCGCCGCGCCAGGTCCAGCAGAAGGTGCAGAGGCCCCTCATACCCATCCAGATCAACGACAAAAGCCTCCTTGGCGTCCGCCGCTTCGGCAGACGCTTGGGCCAGCATGTCCTCATCAGGAACGGGGAGTACCGTCATACCCCCGCAGTAGCGGACGGCGGCGCCTCAGACAACAGCTTCTCCAGCCGCGCCCTACCTTCAGCCCTGTCGAAAGGCTTTACGTCGCCTGTGGCCGCATCCGCCGCCTGCGCCCTGCGCAGCTGCTCGCCCGACAGTTGCGGGCAGACATCCGCAACTTCGCTCATCTCGCGCAACACCTTCTCCGGATCGCGCAGCACCTTGCCCCACGCATCCAGCCCCGAGCAGTGCAGGATCACATCGCATCCCGCCTCCAGCGCCCGAGTAGCCCGGCTCGCCAGATCGCCACCCAGCGCTTTCATCCCGAGATCGTCCGTCATCAAGAGACCATCGAACCCGATCTCCTTGCGGATCACCTCCTGAATGATCTTCCGCGAATGCGTCGCCGGCGTCGTCTCATCGTCCAGCGCGCGATAAGCGAGATGCGCAGTCATCCCCATCGTCGCGTGACGGACCAGCTTGAACGGCGCAATGTCTTGGCTGACCTGCTCACGCGACGCCCGCACAACTGGCATCGTCTCATGGCTGTCGACTTCCGCGCGCCCGTGTCCCGGAATGTGCTTGATCACGCCCGCAACGCCGCCCGCCGCCAGCCCCGCGAGCGCCGCCTGCGCCAGATCGCCAACCGCGTCCGCGCTGTCACCCAGCGCACGATCGCCGACGATCTTGTGCATCCCCGCGTGAAGGATATCGACCACCGGCGCGCAATCCGCGCGGATGCCCATCGGCTCCAGCTCCGCCGCCATCAGACGATGATGCAGCCACACCGCCTCGCGCCCCAGCTCGGGCTCGGCTTTGTACAGTCCAAGATACGACAGCGGCGCCGGAAAATCGGGCCAGGCCGGCGGCTTCAGCCGCTTCACGCGCCCGCCTTCCTGATCGATAAAGAACAGCGTCTGCCGCCCCGTGACCTGACAGACCTCCGCCGTCAGCGCCGTCACCTGCGCGACGCTCGCGCACGAGCGACCCATCAGGATCACGCCCCACGGATTTACACGCGCCAGCAGCTTCTTCTCTCCGTCGGTGAGCTGCGCGCCCGAGACGGAAAGGATACAGGCTTTAGGCTGAGACATCAGATCGTCCGGATTGCTTCGCCGCTTAGCGGGCAGCCGGGAAACAGTTCCCGCCCTTCGCTTTGTAAGCCGTGCAGAAAGCATCCGCATCAGCCTTGGCAGCAAAGGCGCCAGCGCGCAGACGATAGACAGTTTTGCCGTTCACGTCTGCCTGCACCACAACTCTTTCCGCAGCCGCAAAGAACTCAGGCAACGCCTTCGCGCGCTTGTCCCACTCGGCCACAGCGCCTGCCTCGGTAGATGGCGCCGCCACCTGCACGAGCCAGTTGCCGCCCGCCGCAAACGCCGGCTTGAACGCGGCTGTCGGAGCCGCAGCAACGGGCGCCGCAACCGGCGCAGCCGCCACAGCGGTGGTCGACGGTACGGTCGCAGTCGGCTTCGGAATGTCGAGCGCCGGCTTTGGCGGAGTCACTGCCGCCGTGGTCGTCGGAGCCGCAGCGACAACCGGCTGCTTCAGCGGAGCCGGCGGCGGCGCGGTCACTTTCGACGGCGCGGGTGTTGGCGCGGGCGCGGGCACAACCGCCGCCTGTACAGGCGCAACAATCGCCGGCTCAGGCCGCACTTCCGGCGGCGTCACAGCAACCGGCGACGGTCCGCCTTCAAGCTGTTCCAGCAAATCGACAGGTTCGGCGGCGGCCACGGTCGGCGTCACTTCGCGCGGCGGCGTCTTGAACGCGCCTGACGTCGCCAGCTGTGGTGTCGCTTCCGGATCATCCGTCCGCACACCTTCGCGATAGGCATTCCACACAACAACGCCGAACACGGCGACAATCACCAGCGCGCCAACCAGCAGGATCGGCCCGCGATTGCCCGCCTCAACACTGCGATGCGGCGCACCATTCTCGCGCAGCGGCACATAGTCCGACCTGCGCCGTCCATCTTCCTTGCGGCGGTCAGACTTGGTCCGGCGCTCGCCAGAGCCGCCGCGCCGCTCTTTGCCTGATCGCTCCACCAGGAAGCCGGCCTCATCCACATCCATATCCATTGGATCGGGGTAGCCGCTGTCGCGATCATTCGCTGGCGGCATGATTGGCTTCTTCTTCGAGCCGAAAACGATGCGATCCAGATTGGCGCTATCTTCAGCTTCGCTGCGGCCTTCCTCACTGGGACGGCCGGGGATCACAGATCGAGAGTAGCGGGTCATGGCCGGAACCGAAGCTTTCCTGAGCATGCGGGCGCCCACGTCCCGCCACCCTGAACCCTGCCAAACGTGCGTTAACGAACAGGAAACACTTG
This sequence comes from Hyphomonadaceae bacterium, assembly GCA_030696545.1. Classification (GTDB taxonomy): domain Bacteria; phylum Pseudomonadota; class Alphaproteobacteria; order Caulobacterales; family Hyphomonadaceae; genus UBA7672. The sequence goes on along the minus strand of JAUYSA010000155.1, from coordinate 7,265 downwards.
GAACTTGGTTTGACGCCAACCCACCTATTGAGGGGAATTGCCTCCATCAGTCCGAAGGACTGGGGGAGGTGGATCGCGGCGAAGCCGTGAGACGGAGGGGGCTCACGCCCCGGAGTGCAGTCGCAGCCCTCAAGCCCCGCGCGGCGCGTACAGAATTATCCCGGCTCCAACCAGACACACCGCCGTCCCAACCACATCCCACCGATCCGGCGCCGTCTTCTCAACCGCCCACATCCAGATCAGCGACGCCACAATGTAGATCCCGCCATAGGTCGCATAAGCGCGGCCGGCCACTTCGCTCGGGATCAGCGTCAGCAGCCAGGCAAATAGCACTAGCGATCCAACGCCCGGCAACAGCCACACCGGCGACTGCCCGTTCCGCAGCCACGCCCAAAACGCAAAGCACCCGGCAATCTCGGCAAACGCAGCCAGCGTATAAATCAGAACCGACGCCACCCCTCACACCCACCGCTCAAGATTGAACAATCTGCGATGCTCATCGATCGCATACGTGTCCGTCATCCCCGCAATATAATCGCACACCACACGCGCCCGCTTCACCATGTCCTTGTCGGCCAGCTGCGCCCGCGTGCGCCAGGGCGCGGGCAGCGTGTCCGGCTCCGCGATGAACAGGCCGAACAGCTCGCGCACGATCCGCCGCGCCTGGCTCATCATGCGGTTGACCTTGTGATGCCGGTACATCCGCTCGAACAGAAACTCACGCAGCGGCTTCTGCTTCTCCGCAATGTCGTTCGAGAACGCCGCCAGCGGATGATCCAGCGCACGCACCTCTTCCACCGACCCCGGCTTCGCGTGCGCCGCCCGCAGCTGGAATTCCTGGATCAGGTCGCGTGTCCATATCCCGATCAGCCGCCGCACAGCCTCCGCCACCAGCCGGTCGCGCTCCAGATCAGGAAACTCCCGCATCACTTCGCGGAACACATTCCCCGTCAGCGGAACGTCCATCAGGTCGTCAACTTCAAACAGCCCCGCGCGCAACCCGTCCTGAATGTCGTGATTGTTGTATGCGATGTCGTCCGCAAGCGCCGCGACCTGCGCCTCGGGTCCCGCGAACGTATCCAGCTCCAGCGACTGCAACGCCTCGTAATCGCGGAACGCCACAGGCAATCCATCCAGCGTCCGCTGCTTCGTCACCAGCGGACCATTGTGCTTGATGACGCCTTCCAGCGTCTCCCACGTCAGGTTCAAGCCATCGAACTTCGGATACTTCCGCTCCAGCTTGGTCAGCACGCGCAACGCCTGCGCATTGTGATCGAAGCCGTCATACAGCTTCATCACCTCGTTGAGCGCGCTCTCGCCCGCATGACCGAACGGCGGATGGCCAATGTCGTGCGCCAGAGCCAGCACCTCAGCCAGATCCTCATCCAGCCCCAGCACACGCGCCACAGTCCGCGCGATCTGCGACACCTCCAGCGAATGCGTCAGCCGCGTGCGATAGTGGTCGCCCTCATGCGCCACAAACACCTGCGTCTTCTGCTTCAGCCGCCGGAACGCATCCGAGTGAATCACCCGGTCCCGGTCCCGCTGAAACTCCGTGCGCGTAGCGCTGGGCGGCTCGGGATGCAGCCGCCCACGCGACGAATCCGGGTTGGTTGCGAACACCGCTCGGGGCGGCGCCGTAAAGCCCTTCGTGTGGGCTGGGGGCATGCTAGACTTCCCTTTAAGCTTCCGGCTTCATATCTGAGTTGCTGCGAACAACGAATTAAGGCCCTAAATGCCTGATACTGCGACAGCCACCCCTGAAATCGGCCTCAGCGCCTCTGCGGCGCGGCGGATCAACAAGATCACCACCAGCCAGCCGGCGGGCACGATGCTGCGCGTCGAAGTCATAGGTGGGGGCTGTTCCGGCTTTTCCTATCGTTTCGGCTTCGCTGAACAGGCAAACGCCGACGACCGGGTGATCGAGCGGGACGGCGCCAAAGTCGCCATCGACGAAGCCAGCGTCCCGTTTCTGGCGGGCTCCGAGATCGACTTCGTGGAAGAGATCATCGGCGCCTCCTTCCGCATCCACAATCCAAACGCCACGAGCGCATGCGGCTGCGGAACCAGCTTCTCGGTCTGAAGCTCACAAAGCAGAACGTCCGCCCCTTTGGGACGGACGCTGCGTAGGAGAACCTTATAATCTTGCTATGCGCCGGCCCGCTTAGTTCGGCCGGCCGCCATAGCGCCCGCCCCGCTCATTGCCACGGCCGCCTTCGCCCGGATTGTACCTATTGCCGCCGCGATCGCCACGGTCGTCATCCTTCCGGTCGTCATTTCGCTGCTTCTGCGGCTGCGGAGGAGATGGCTGGCTGCGCGGTTGGGGAGGCGGCGGCGCGGCTTGCTGCTGCTGTGGCGGTGCGCCGCCCTGCGAGCCCTGCTGCCGTCCGCCGCGATCGTCACCACGATCGCCACGTCCATCGCGTCCATCGCGCCCGTTGTTACCATTGCCGCCCCGCGGTGGTGGCGCCGGCGTAGCCCGCGGCGGCTGTCCCTGGAGCTGGGGCGACCCGCCATTGTTGTTCCCACCCCGTCCGCCATCGCGGCCGCGATCCCGGTCATTCCCGCCGCCCTGTCCCCCACCTGGTCCAGGATTGCCGCGCGGATTGTTGTTATTGTCGCCCCGCCCGCGATCACGATTCCCGTCGCGATAATCGTCCTTGCCAGAGAACAGCGGCGGATAGGTGTTGCGGTCATCCCCACGCCCGCGATCCCGGTCGCGCCCGTCATGCCCGCGATTGTCCTGGTAGCGATACTGCTTGTACCCGTGATTGTGATCCCGCCTGAAATGGCGCCCATGGTCACGCACATAGCTCCCGCCAACGCGCGACTGATACCAGAAGAAGCCATCTGACGCCCAATAGCCCCCGTAAACGGGACCGTAGAAGTCGTCGTAAAACGCGTCGTACCAGACGCCGGAATAGGACGGGCCGTAGCTCGAGTAGCCGGAATAGCTGGGGCCGTAGTCGTTGTAGCCGTAGCTGTCGTAACCGTAATCGCTGGAGCCATACCCGTAGTCATAGACCGACGAGCAGGCGCTCAGACCGACCAGGGCGGCAGGAATGGCGGCGAGTGCGAGGAGCTTTTTCATATTAACAGTTTCGCAGGCGAACCTGAACGCTGCGCAACGGCCAGCTTTCAGACTGCGGAATCTTTCCGCGCCGGCGACCCGGGTCCGGCCTCAGGCCTGCATGGTCGGCCCGCCGCCGGCCTCGTCTTCCTTCGGCGGCGCAGGAAGCTCCGGATAGTCCACCAGCGTGATCCGCTTCGGCCGCATCAGGCCCAGCACGGCCAGAAACGCGATGGCGACCACCCCAAACGCAATGAGAGCCGCGATCATCGGTTGTGTCATGCTCGACCCTCGATCCGTGGACTGACTGAGCCGCAAGGCTCGCTGTGTTCTGGCGCAAGGGTCAAACGAACAAATGGTCATGTTCGGAGCCATGTTCTCGCCCGATTTCGGTATGCGGCTTCCAACCTCCCCGCGCCCGCGTCTATGATCGACGCACAAAGGGACCCGCCATGAATGTAACTGAAGCCGTGCGCCAGCGAATCTCCACACGCGCTTTCCTCGACACGCCGATCGCGCGCGACCAACTGGCCGCCCTGCTCGAGACTGCGCAACGCTCTCCCTCCGGCGGCAACCTGCAGCCGTGGAAGCTCATCGCCGTCACCGGGCCAGCTAAGGACGAGATCATTGCAATCGCCCATCGCGTGCTGGCCGCCGATCCGATGGGCCCCGTGCCCGGCGACCGCCCTGTCTATCCCGATCTCAACGCCATCGACCCCGTCTATAATGCGCGCCGCAAGCGCGTCGGCGAGATGATGTACGACAAGGTGGGTATCCCCAAGGAGGATCGCGCCGGCCGCATGATGTGGTTCGCCAACAACTACCGCTTCTTTGGCGCCCCCGTCGGCCTGTTCCTCATCATCGACAAGCGCATGGGTCACGGCCAGTGGGCGCATATGGGCATGTACATGCAGACCATCGCCCTGCTTGCCGAGGAGCGCGGCTGGGGCACATGCATGCAGGAATGCTGGGCGCGCCTGCGCAACGAACTGCACGACCATTTCGCGCTCGACGAGCACCACATGGTCTATGCCGGCATCGCCCTCGGCGTCCCCGACCCCGACAGCGCGGTGAACGACCTCTACGCAGAACGCGCGCCGCAAAGCGAGGTCGTGGAATTCAAGGGTTGGTAAGCCGTCAGGCTGCCAAGGCCGAGCACCCTTGTAAATTCGTAGGCGGCGGCGCGACTTTCGCCCCATCTTCCGTTTCCGGCCAATCGCGCTATCAAGCACGGCATGAAGATCGCCACCTGGAATGTGAACTCCGTCAACGCGCGCCTGCCGGTCGTGCTCGACGTTCTCAAGTCCTGCGACGCCGATGTCTGGTGTCTGCAGGAGATCAAGTGCATCGACGAGAAGTTTCCGCGCGAGGAGATCGAGGCGCTGGGCTTCAACTGCGCCGTGTTCGGCCAGAAGACGTATAACGGCGTCGCCATACTCTCGAAGTTCCGCATCTCGGACGAAGTGCGCGGCCTGCCCGGCGAGCCCGAAGACGAACAGAGCCGCTATCTGGAAGTGCTGGTTGAAGCGCCGCACCCAATCCGCGTCGCCTCGGTCTATCTGCCCAACGGCAACCCGCGCCCCGGCAACAAATACGAGTACAAACTGCGCTGGATGGACAGGCTGATCGAGCGCGCCGCCGCCCTGCTGCAAACGCAAGAGTCCATCGTCCTTGCTGGCGACTACAACTGCATCCCCCGCGACGAAGATTGCTGGGACCCGCGCGCATGGGCTGAGGATGCCCTCGCCTTCCCACCGACGCGCGAGCGGTTTCGCAAGCTCCAGCATCTTGGTTACACTGACGCCTTCATGGCGCGCGATGGCCGCATGCAGAAATACACATTTTGGGACTATCAGGCCGGCGCCTGGCAGAAAGACTGGGGCATCCGCATCGACCATCTGATGTGCTCGCCGCAAGCCGCCGATCGCCTCAAGTCGATCGCCATCCACCGCGCAGCGCGCGGGACGGATGCGTTGGGCAAGCCATCGGACCACGTGCCTGTGATCGGCACATTCGCAGACTGAAGCCACGCCAACTTGAGGACCCCATGAATCTTCTCAGGACTTTCCCTATTGCGATCGCCGTGGCTGCTGGCGCCTGCGCCACAACGCCTGCCGCCAGTTCCTACGTTCACATCCTGGATACCGAGCAGATGTTTTCGGCCGCCGACTGGACGCCTGACGTGGAAGAAGCCGTGAAAGCGGCTGGCTGGTCGGATCGCGCGGAGATCATGAAGGCGCGCATGAACGAAAAAGGTGGCTGGCCAGAGAAGATGAAAGACCAGGATGCCCGCTGGTTCCAGAAGGACCGGATCAAGCAATACAACGTCGTCGAGATCGCGCGCCTGTCCTTCTACGATCAACCTGCCGTGTTTCTGCATGTACCGGCAGCCGCCAACCAGCACATGCCTGAGGGCTGGAAGCCAACGGAAGATTTCTTCATCATGGTCGGCGAGGCAGGCGTTCCCGCACCCTGACGCTTAGTTCGCCTGCGCCGCCACATCCGCCCGCGCTGCGGGCTGAGCGTTGCCCGGTGGAGCAGGCGCAACACCAGGCTTCGGCGCATTGCGATCCGGCGGCTGCACGCCCATCAGCGCCTCGACGAAGAAATCCCAACGACGGCGCTCGCCATACTGCCCGCCCTCGGCATGGCCGGCTCCGGGCAGCATGATGAAGTCAAACGTCTTACCCGCCTTCACCAGCGCATCGACCACCTGATACGTCGATGAGGGGTCCACATTGGTGTCGAGCTCTCCCACCACCAGCCCGAGCTTCCCCTGAAGAAGGTGCGCATTGTCGACATTTGATGATGCGGAATACTGCGGGCCAACCGGCCACCCCATGTACAGCTCGTTCCACCAGATCTTGTCCATCCGGTTATCGTGACTGCCTGCATAGGCCCACGCCGCCTTGTACACGTCGTTGTGGAACAGCAAGGCGCCCATCGCATTCTGGCCGCCTGCCGATCCGCCATAAACGCCCAGGCGGCTCATGTCGTACCACGGGTATGCGGCGGCGGCCGCCTTGTGCCACAGAATACGATCGGGAAACCCCGCGTCCTTGAGGTTCTTCCACGCCACATCGCGGAACGCTTTCGAGCGATAGTTAGTCCCCATGCCGTCCATCTGCACGACGATGAAGCCAAGCTCCGCCATCGCCTGCATGGGCCGATAGGCGGCGAAGCTTTTCGGTGCGAATGCGCCCTGCGGCCCCGCATAAATGAACTCGATCACCGGATACTTCCGCGAGGGATCGAAGCTCGTCGGCTTGATGATGACGCCATGAATATCCGTCTCGCCATCCCGCCCATTGGCGACAAACGCCTCAGGCGGAGACCATCCGGCCGCAACCAGATCGTCCGTCGATGGCGCCTCCAGCTCCATCAGCACCGCCGCATCGGATGAGCGGCGCAACAACGTCACCGGCGCCAAGTCAACACGCGACCATGTATCGACATAGACGGAAAAATTCGGCGCGAATGTCACCGTGTGCGTTCCAACGCCATCAGTCAGCGCAAGCAGCCCCGTGCCGTCAAAATTTATCCGGTAGTAATGCACGAAATACGGATCTTCGCCCGGCCGCATCCCGTTGGCGCTGAACGTGATCTCGCGCCGCTTTTCGTCCACATTGATCACGGCGCGCACAGCCCACGGCCCCTTGGTGATCTGCTTCTTCACCGCGCCCTTGATGCCATCGTAGAGATAGAGATGGTTCCAGCCATCCCGCTCCGACATCCAGACGATTTCCTTGCCGTCATTCACCGGCTCGAACACGGTCTTGGAGCTGTACTCGATGTAGGTCTTCGACTGCTCGTCGATGATGGCCCGCGCAATACCCTGCCGGTTCACCTCGATGATGCGATAGGCCTGATGCCCGCGCTGGTTGTAGCGAATGTAGAAACCCCGCCCATCTTTCCACCATCGGGGCTCGGACTGGAAATAAGCGTTCGGGAAAAGCTTGCGATCCACGTCGAGCGCTGTTCCTGCGGCAAGATCGATCAGGACGGGCTGGCGATCGGTCAGCACATCGCCCGGCTTCTGATAGAACAGCTCCGTCAGAACCGGCTCGCGTGCATCTGGCGAGCTATCCACATAATGCACATAGCGTTCCTGCCCTGGCTTGGTGCGGGACACTGCAAGCATCAGGCTATCGGGCGACCAGCTGTCCACCGTGAGAACATAGTAATTTCCCTCGGC